>NZ_JAFLNG010000749.1 GCF_017427025.1 Streptomyces sp. FH025 | reverse complement strand
CGAAGCGGTCGGTGGCGGCCTGCCAGGCCTCGCGGGCCTGGGCGATGTCCTCGGTGGTGCGGCCGATGAAGTTCCACCACATGAGGATCTTCTCCTCGAAGGGCTCGCCGCCGAGCAGCAGGACGGCCCCGTCGGAGCGGGCGAGGAGGGGGAGTTGGGGGCGGCCGCAGCCGAGGTAGAGCATCGAGCCGGGTTCCACCGGGACGCCGTCGGCGTCGACGCGGCCGGACATGGCGAGGACGGCGTACTCGAACTCGGGGACCAGTGGGAGCCTGAGCTCCGCCCCCTCGGTGAGGGCCAGGTCGGCGCCGACCAGCGGGCTGTGGGTGGTGCCGGGCGAGGTGGCGGTGTCGAGGGTGCCGAGGATGACGGTGGCGCGCAGGCCCCGGGCGGTGACCACGGGTGGTTCGGGGTGGTGCTCGAAGGCGGGCGCGATGTGCCGGTGGGCGGCCGGGAGGGCGACCCAGAGCTGGGCGCCGTGCAGGTAGCGGGCGTGCGGGCGCGGGGACTCCTCGGAGTGCGAGATCGCCCGGCCGGAGGTCATCAGGCCCAGTTCGCGCGGCCGGACGGTCTGCAGGCTGCCGAGGCTGTCGCGGTGCAGCACCTCGCCCTGGTGCAGCCAGCTGACCGTCTGGAGGCCCATGTGCGGGTGCGGCGGGACCTGCATGCCGGGTGCCTCGGCGATGTCGTCGGGGCCGTAGTGGTCGACGAAGCACCAGGCGCCGACCATCCGGCGGCCCAGGTTGGGGAGCAGGCGGCGGACCACCGTGCTCTCGCCGAGCGGGACGAGCCGTCCGGTCAGCAGGTCCTTCACCGGGCCGCTGCCGGCCTCGCCGCCGCAGCTGGTCGGGGCGGGCTTGAGGTCGAGGTTGCTCATCGCGGTTCCACCACCGTACGGGGAGGGGGTCGTCGGACGGCGCCGTCATCGATCATCCGTCACGGTCCGACGATCCTCCACCGGTGCCCGGCGGCCCGGCGGCCCCGCACCAGGACCTCTCAGTGCTCGCAGGACCACCAGGCGTCCGCCGACGCCTTGGCGGCGAGCTCCCGCAGGTTGCGGACGGCCTCGGCCGGGTCCTCGGCCCCGTACACCGCCGAGCCGGCCACGAACACGTCCGCGCCCGCCTCGGCGCAGCGCTCGATCGTGCTCGCCGCGACGCCGCCGTCGACCTGGAGCCACAGTTCCAGGTCGTGCTTGGCGATCAGCTCGCGGGTGCGGCGGATCTTCGGCAGCATGATGTCCAGGAAGGCCTGGCCGCCGAATCCGGGCTCGACCGTCATGATCAGCACCATGTCGAGCTCGGGCAGCAGGTCCTCGTACGGCTCGATCGGGGTGCCCGGCTTGAGTGCCATGGAGGCGCGGGCGCCCTTGGCGCGGATCTCACGGGCGAGGCGGACGGGCGCGGCGGCGGCCTCGACGTGGAAGGTGACCGAGCCCGCCCCGGCCTCGACGTACTGGGGGGCCCAGCGGTCCGGGTCCTCGATCATCAAGTGGCAGTCGAGCGGGATGTCGGTGGCGCGGGCGAGCGACTCGACCACCGGGACGCCGAGGGTCAGGTTCGGCACGAAGTGGTTGTCCATGACGTCCACGTGCAGCCAGTCGGAACCCCGGACGGCCTCGGCTTCCTCGGCGAGCCGAGCGAAGTCGGCGGACAGGATGCTGGGGTTGATCTGGGCCATGACCGACTACCTTCGTACGAGGGCTTGCGAGGGCTGGGGCGCGCCGGGAGCGGGCACCTCGTCCCATCATCTCCCGCCGTGCCACCACCGGATGCACCGCACGACCCCCAGGTGACCCGCATCACACCCTGCCCGGGGTTACCGGGGGCATCGCCGTGGTCATCAGCTCTTGAGCGGTCCACGCACCCGCCCGGAAGGCTGGGCACCCGGCCCGCCGAGGCGGCCGGCGGGCCGCCCCGACCAGCCGAGCTCCCCGCGCCCGCCCGGAGCTCCGTCCGAGGAGGGTCCCGATGGCCGATCTCGTCCACCCCGCCCGCGCGCTGTGGTGGCTCTTCGAGCCGGTGCACGCCGTCACCTACTTCCTGCCCGAGGGCCGGGCCGCCTTCGAGGAGGCCGGGCTGCGCGGCAGCTGGCGCGGCTACTTCGCCGGCCGCTCGGCGCCGCTGGGCGCGGTGGACGCGCCCCCGGTGATCGCCGCGTTCTTCAACTTCGCCCCGGCGATGGTGGAGCGCGCGCTGCCGTCGGTGTGGACATTCGCGAGCCCGGAGGAGACGCTGACCGCCCGACTGAAGGGCTCGGCGGCGGCGCTGGCCCGGCTGCTGGAGCACGTCGACCGGGCGCAGGTCGAGCTGGTGGCCGACACCCTGGAGCAGGCCGCCGACCGGCTGGACTGCGCCGGCCGGGTGCTGGCCTCGGCCAACGCCGCACTCCCCCGGCCGACCGGGCTGTACGAGCGGCTCTGGCAGTCCGCCACCGTGATGCGCGAGCACCGCGGGGACGGCCATGTCGCCGCGCTGGTGGCGGCCGGGCTGGACGGCTGCGAGGCGCTGGTGATCCGCTGCGCGATGGACATGCGGCGCGAGCAGCTCCAGCCGGTGCGCGGCTGGACGGACGCCGAGTGGGAGGCCGCCGCCGAGCGCCTGGTCGAGCGCGGCTGGCTGACGGCCGGCGGCTCGGTGACGGAGCTCGGCCGGATCCGCCACCAGGCCCTGGAGGCGGCCACCGACCTGGCCGCGGCCCGGGTGTGGGAGGACTACCCGCGCGCCGAACTCGACCGGCTGGCGGCCGCGTTGAAGCCGATCTCGGCACTCTGTCGCAGCGAGCTGCCGTTCTACCCGGTCGGGCTGCCGGACAACTCCTGACGGTCGGCGCCGGGCGGGGCGAGGACGATCCCCCGCCCGGCGTAGAACCGCCCGAACGCGCGCCACGGCACGCGGGCGAAGGCCTGCGTCTCCCCCGGGAAGCCGGAGGGGTTGTGGATCACCAGCGCCGTGTCCGTGGTGCCCACCGCCAGCACGAGGTGCCCGCCGCGCCGGACCGGCTCCGGCCCGTCCGGTTCCCGGATCGACGGGTGCACCGACACCATGACCAGCCGCCCGCCGACCACCTCGGCCGCCACCTGCGCGGGCGTCAACTCCCGTGCCCACGCGACCAGTCCCCACCGGCGCCGGACGTAGTCGGCGAACGGCGCGTGGACCAGCCCGCGCAGGCTCTCGCCGTCCCGTACGTACGCGCCCGCCGCCACGCACTCGGCCGCCAGCGCCATCGCCGTCGGGGTCACGCCCCACCAGTGCTCCAGCGCCATCCGCAGACAGGCCACCCCGCACAGCCGCCAGGACCACCAGGCGTACTCCTCCGGGGTGGCCGCCCCCGACTGCCCCCAGCGCGGGTCCCGCGCCGCGTCCAGCTGCCCGTCCACGATCGCGCGCACCAGCTCCGCCGACTCCCACTGCGCCCGGTACGGCACCTCGTGCACCACCGGCGCCTCCCGCGCCTCCCACACCCCGCGCGTCTCCCGCACCCCACGCGTCTCCCGCGCCTCCCGCGCGGCGTCGCCCTGTTCGACCATCCCCCGACGCTCTCACGC
>NZ_JAFLNG010000748.1 GCF_017427025.1 Streptomyces sp. FH025 | reverse complement strand
ACACCGAGGGCCGCACCCTCACCGGGCTGGACGACGAGGCGCTCGACCTGGCCGGGCTGGACGAGTCCGGCCGCCGCGCCCTGGTCGGCGAGGCTGCCCTGCTCGCCGCCCTCGACCGCGAGCGCACCGGCCGGATGGCCACCGCCGTCGCCACCATCCAGGCCGAACAGGACCGGGTGATCCGCGCCCCGCTGCCCGGCGCCCTGGTCGTCCAGGGCGGCCCCGGCACCGGAAAGACGCTGGCCGCGCTGCACCGGGCCGCCTACCTGCTGTTCACCCACCGCGCCGCGCTGGAACGCCGCGGCATCCTGGTCATCGGCCCCAACTCCGGCTTCCTGCGGTACATCGAGGAGGTGCTGCCCGCCCTCGGGGAGACCGAGGTGGTGCTGCGGACCGTCGGCGAACTGTTCCCCGGCGTCACCGCGACCGGCACCGACGCGCCCGCCACGGCCGTCGCCAAGGGCGGCCCCTGGATGGCGGACGCCCTCCGCCGCGCCGTCGCCGCCCACCAGTCCGCCCCGGCCGGCGGCCTGGACCTCGGCGAGGGGCTGCGCGTCTCCGCCCGCGCCTGCGCCCAGGCCCGGGACGCCGCCCGCGGCCTGCGGGTGCCGCACAACCGGGCCCGCACCTTCTACCTGCGCACCCTGCTGGACGCCCTCGCCATCGCCCAGGCGCTGTCCCTCGGCCGCCCCTACGACGAGGAGGAGGCGCACTACGCGCCGCGCGAGCTGTGGGCCCGGGAGGAGGTCCGCGCCGCGCTCGACCCGCTCTGGCCGGCCCTCACCCCACAGCTACTGCTCGAACGGCTGCTCACCGACCGGGAGTTGCTCGCCGAGGCCGCCCCCGAGCATGCGGCCGCGCTGCTCCGCCCGCCCGACTCCCCCTGGACGGCCGAGGACGTCCCCCTGCTCGACGAGGCCGCCGAGCTCCTCGGCGGCCCCGACCGGGCCGGCGGATCCGAGCAGGATCACGAGCATGACGCGGACGAACTCTCCTTCGCCCAGGGAGTGTTGACCATCACCGGCCAGACCGGCGACGCCCTGCTGGACGCCGCCGCACTGGCCGAGCGCTTCCGGGACGACGGCCCGTACCGCTCCACCGCCGAACGCGCCGGCGCCGACCGCACCTGGGCGTACGGACACGTGGTGGTGGACGAGGCGCAGGAGCTCTCCGCGATGGCCTGGCGCACCGTGCTGCGCCGCGTCCCGACCAACTCGCTCACCATCGTCGGCGACCTCGCCCAGACCGGATCGCCCGCCGGAGCCCACAGCTGGGCCGAGATGCTCGACCCGCACCTGCCCGGCCGCTGGCGCGAGGAACGGCTCACCGTCAACTACCGCACGCCGGCGCCGATCATGGCCCTCGCCGCCGCCGTACTGCGCACCGCCGCACCCGACCAGCGGCCGCCCGAGTCCATCCGGCCGGGCATCGAGCAGCCGAGGGCCGTCCCCGTACCGGACCGCGACTTCGCCGCCGCGCTGGCCGAACTGCCCACCGTTGCAGGCACCTTGGGCGTGATCGCCCCGGACGCGCTGGCGCCGGGGCTGGGTGCGCTGACCGTCACGGCGGCCAAGGGGCTGGAGTTCGACCACGTCGTGGTGGTCGAACCCGCCGAGCTCGGCCCACGGGAGCGCTACGTCGCGCTCACCCGGGCCACCCGTACGCTCACCCTGCTCCACCACCGGCCACTGCCGCCGGAACTCGCCGAGGCACTCTGACCCCGGGCGGAGGACGGACGGACGGGCCCCGCGCGGCCGCTACTGCTGCGCGCCGCCCGTCCGGCCGGCCAGCACCGGCAGCACCTGCGCGCAGATCGAGTGCAGGGCGATCCGCTGCTCCTCGGTCATCGCCTCGAAGGCCTGGTGGGTGCGGCCCATCTCGCCGCGGATGCGGTCGAGGATCTCCCGGCCCTCATCCGTGATCACCACGATCTTCACCCGGCGGTCACCGGCCGCCGCCTCCCGGTTGGCGAGGCCCAGCGACTCCAGCCGGTCCACGATCCCGGTCACGTTCGACGCGTCGCAGCCCAGCCGCCCGGCCAGCGCCCGCATCGGCACCGGCTCCTGCACCGCGCCCAGCGCCTTGGCCTGGGAGGAGGACAGCCCGTGCCGGGCCGCGGCGGCCGCGAAGTCCTGGAAGTACGCGGCGCCGACGGCGGCCAACGCCTCCATCAGCTCGGCGGTGGTCGGGACGGTCGTCGTCGAGGTCGAACCCATGGGGCTAGCGTACGACCGAGTGCTTCACCAACTCAAGCTTTGACCAGGGCAACCGTCCGCGAGCCACCTCACACTTCCCCCGAACGGAGCACTCCGGCGAAGCCGGCGATCAGAGGCGGTCAGAAGCGGTCGAAGGTGGTCGGGTCGGCCAGAGGTGGCCAGAGGTGGCCAGCGGTGGTCAGCGGTGGTCAGAGCACCAGCTGATCGAACAGCCGCCGCAGCTCCGCGTCCGGGTCCGCGGTCAGCCCGGTGTGCACCGGGCCGGGCTGGACGATCGCGCTGCGCGGCGCGGTCAGCCAGCGGAACCGCTGACCGGGGCTGTCCGAAGCCGCCGGACCGGCCTGCGGGCCGCCCAGGCAGACCGCCTCGATCCCGTGCAGCGCCCGCCGCACCCCCTGCACGTCCGCCACCGGGTCCAGCGCCAGCAGCCGGGCCTGGTCCAGGTGCGTACGCGAGGCCAGGTGCGCGCTCTGCCGGCAGTACAGCAGCACCCCGACGTTGATGCACTCGCCACGCTCGACCCGCGGCACCGCCCGGATCACCGCGTACTCGTAGTCGTGCAGCTCGACGGTGGCCGGCAACGCGGCCGCCAACGGCTCGGTCATGCGGGCACCTCCGGCAGCCAGTCACGCGGACCGGCCAGTCGTTCGGTCAGCTGAGCGCGGTAGGCGGCGCGCACCTCGTCCGGCGAGTCGAACCCGAACTCGTCCATCAGCCAGACCTCGGGGATCTGCGCCACGGCCGCCTCGATCGCACCCTCCGCGACCGGCGCGAGCGCCTTGTCCGCCGCCGCCAGGTCCGGCCGGGAGCGCAGCAGCGCGTGGTCGGAGGCGTCGTACGGACGGCGCACCCAGGCCGCGGCGCCGGGCCAGTTGTGGTGGAAGATCAGGCTCGCGCCGTGGTCGATCAGGCGCAGCCCGCCGGTCGCCACCAGCAGGTTGGGGTTGCGCCAGGAGCGGTCGACATTGCCGATCAGCGCGTCGAACCAGAGCACCTGACCGGCGAGTTCGGAGTCGACCTCGAAGCAGAGCGGGTCGAAGTTGAGCGCTCCGCTGACGAAGGCCATCCCGAGGTTGGTCCCGCCGCTGGCCCGCATCTGGTCCTGGATCTGGTGGTCCGGCTCGCTGCGCGCGAGCACCGGGTCCAGGTCGACGGTCACCAGCTCCGGCACCGGCAGACCGAGCCGCCGGCCCAACTCCCCGGCCAGCACCTCCGCCACCAACGCCTTGCGGCCCTGCGCCGCGCCGACCCATTTCAGCGCGTACAGCCGCCGGTCGTCGGCCTCGACCAGGCCCGGCATCGAGCCGCCTTCTCGCAGTGGCGTCACATACCGGACCGCCGT
>NZ_JAFLNG010000747.1 GCF_017427025.1 Streptomyces sp. FH025 | reverse complement strand
TGTCTCGCGGGGGCGGCCGGTAGCGGAACGGTGCGTGCGCGGGCGCTATTCCCCCGACGCGCGCCGGGGGTGTGACCCGGGCGCCGGACATCCGGATCGCATGCGAACCGGTTGTCCTGGCGTACCGGTCACCCCGGAATCCGCCCTTCGAAGCAGCTCGAACCGTCTCAAACCGTCTCAAACCGTCTCGAAGCGGCTTGAAACGGCCTGAAACAGCTTGAAGCAGCTCGAACGAAATCGACCCGACTCGAACCAAGGAGTACGCCCATGTCCGTATGGAAGGTCCTCTCCGCCGGCGTCCTGTTGGCCGCCACCGTCCTGGCCGCCGCCCTCCTCGCGCCGACCGCCGCGCCGCGACCGGCCTTCGCCGCCGAGACGGCCCAGGTGGTCACCGGCCCGCCGAGCGGCCCGGGCGGCGTCTCGACGGCGACCTGCCCGTCCGGCACCCACCTCACCGGCGGCGGGTACCGGCTCCAGCCCGACGCGGACGGGCCGGTGCGCGCCAGCGGTCCGACGGCCGACGCGACCGGTTGGAGCGCCCAGGCCGCGCACGGGTCCGTGGTGGCCTCCGCGGTCTGCGAGACCGAGGACTGACGGCGAGGCCGAGGACCGACGACGCCTACCGCAGGTGGACCCGGTGGCCGCTCAGGTGGTCGAGCACCTGGTGGTTGGCCTCCCAGCCGTCCGGGAAGGCCACCGGGACGCCCAACTGGACCGGCTCGGTGGACGGGTGCTCGTCCAGCAGCTCGGCGATCCCGGCCCGGGCCACCACGATGCAGGCGTGCCGGTGCCGGGAGGCGAGCACGCAGAGCCGGCCGGTCTCCAGGTGGAAGGCGGTCGCGTCCGGGCGCCCGGACAGCGGGTGCAGCACCACGGTGACGTCGTACTCCCGGCCCTGCAGCCGGTTGGCGGTGTCCACCGTGACGGCCGGACCGACCGTGCCGTCCACCGGCACGCCCGCCTTGAGCAGGGCCGCCCGGACGGCCGCCGCCTGGTCCCGGTGCGCGGTGCCCACGGCGATCCGGTCCGCGGTGAGCGGGGCCTCGCCCTGCTCGGAGTGCGACGTCAGCCCGCGGTCCAGCAGCCGCCGGACGGTGGCCGCCACGGCTGCCACCGCCTGCGGGTCGGTCCGCACGGTGTGCCGGGCGGGCAGCTCCAGCAGCGCCCAGCCGTGCTCGGCGGCCCGGTCGATCACGGCGTCCAGCGCCGAACCGTCCGGGCGGACGGCGGCGGTCAGCCGGCGGTCCGCCGGGCCGGTTCCGGAGCGGAACGGCGTGTACGGGTAGAACGCCCGTGAGATCAGCGGTGCCGCGCTGGCGGGCAGTCGCCAGGAGACCGGCAGCCGGTGCGGTTCGATCTGCGGGTTGTGCGCCAGCATGGTCACCACTGCGCTGCCCGAAGGGTCGTACGACAGCCCGGCCCACTGCTCGGTGCCGACCACGGTGAACGGGTCCAGCTGGCCCGGGTCGCCGACGAACAGCGCCCGTTCGAACAGCCTGGCCACCGCGAGCAGGGCGTCCGAGCGCATCTGGTACGCCTCGTCGACGATCGCGTGCCGCCACGGCGCCTCGGCCCGCACCCACTGCCACTTGGCGGAGGTGGAGATCACCACGTCGTGCTCGACCAGGTCGGCGACCTTGTCGGAGGGCGTGACGTTGGCGTGCTTCAGCACCTCGGGGCCGGGCCGGGAGTCCGTGGCGTGCAGCCGGCCGATCGTCAGCTCCGGCGCCTTCTCGGCCAGTCGGCCGACCAGGTCGTCCACCTGGCCGTTGGTCTGGGCGACGATCATCAGCCGCTCGCCGGCCCCGACCAGTTCGCGGGCGGCCCGCACCACCAGGGTGGACTTCCCGGCGCCGGGCGGGGAGTCCACCACCACGCCGCGCGGGGCGCCGGCCGGCGGGTGCACGGTGGCCGCCAGGATCCGGGCCACGGCGGCGTCGGCCGCCGCACCCGGGGACTGGTCGCTGATCGACTCGGTCATCACTCCCACTCCTCGGCGGCGGACGCGGCGGACGCGGCGGGTACGGGCGCGGCACCGGGCGGGCCGCCGTGGGTCCACGGGGTGTCGTCCGGTTCGGGCAGCGGCGCGGACTGGCGGACCGTCAACTCGAACAGCGTGAAGGTGACCGGCTCGCCCGGCTCGGGCAGGCTTCCCGGTTCCGGCTCCTTCCTGCGGCCCATGCCGGACAGCACCCGAACGGTGACGGTGCCCTCGGCCGGGTCGACGGCCACGATCTCGGCCTTCTGTGCCGACGGCCCTCCCCCAGCCTTCGGCCGGGGAGACCCCCATACCCGGTGCACCTCCCGACCGAGGTCGGCATGCGGGCGGTCGGCGGTGTGCAGGGTGACCAGCGGGCGGGGCTTGGGGGAGCGGCCGGTGGTGTCGTACTCCAGGACCACGTCGGTCACCACGCCCGCGAACGCCTCGCCGGCCAGCCGGTGTTCGGCCATCGCCAGCGGGTCGTCCAGCGCCTCCTGGACGTCCAGCCTGGCCTGCTCACGCTCGCGCTGGGCGAGCTTGCGGGCGGCGGTGACGGCGTCGTCCTGCCGGGGCTGCGGGGGCTCTCCGGCCGCCAGGCGGTCCCGGTGGCCGGTGTAGGACCAGCGGTCGCCGGTCCAGCGTTCCTCCAGGTGGCCGGCCGGCGGCAGGGCGCGCAGCAGGTCCAGGCCGCGCCAGACGTCGTGCCAGGTGGGCAGCAGGACGGCGGCCAGCGCCTGCTCCAGCTGCTCGACCGCGGAGCGGACGGCCGCCCGGGCGCGCTCGGCGGCGGCCTCGTCCCGCTGCTCGGCGGCGTGCCGCAGGGCGGCCACCGCGGTGTCGTAGCGCGCGATCGCCGGGGCCAGCACGAACTCGTCGAAGCGCGGATCGGTGGTCGGACCGGCCGGCGGGTGCAGCAGCTGCCCGTGCTCGTCCCGCCCGGTCTCGACCAGCTCGGCCGCCCGGGCGCCGCCCAGGCCCTCCGGCGGATCGTGCCAGGCGAGCCGGGCGGCCAGGTGCTGGTCCTCCAGGTGGCTCTGGCCGGTGGCCCAGTGCCGGGCGAGCAGACCGGTCATCGGCAGCAGCAGGCTGGAGCCGGGCACCTGGGCACGGTCGGTGAGGTGGGTCAGCCAGCGGCCGAGCAGCGGCACCCGCAGCGGCGCCGGGAACGGGCCCGGATCGGCGTCCTCGGCGGTGCGGCGGAAGCGGGTCGAGCGGCCGATCAGCGCGAGGTGGTGCACCCCGGCGCCGTTCGGCACGATCAGCTGCGGCGCGTCGGCGCACAGCTCGCGGAACACCTGGGTCTTCTCGCCGGTCTCCGGGTCCTTCTCGGAACCCTCGATCTGCTCGACGTCCTCGCCGAAGGACTCCAGGTAGGGCAGCAGATCGGCGGCCAGCTCGGCCAGGAAGTCGAAGCGCAGGGTGCGGTTGAGCGGCTGCGGCACCAGGTGCAGCCGGGGCGCGTCCCGGTCGGTGCCCAGCATCACGGCCAGCGGCGCGCCGGACTCGCCGGCGGCGGTCAGCGGGACGACGACCATCGGGCGCTCCGACAGGTGCCGGTGCCGGACGGTCGCCAGCGGCTCGGCCCGCCCGCTGCGGACGGCCTCCAGCCGGGCGAGG
>NZ_JAFLNG010000746.1 GCF_017427025.1 Streptomyces sp. FH025 | reverse complement strand
TGCCGACGAGCTGACGCTCAGCCGCATCCTCGCCAACTACTCCTACACGCCGGCGGGTTCCAACGCCGCGCCGGTCCTGCTCGGCACCCTGCTGGACCCGAAGCCGATCGCCGCCACCGGCAACTACCTCGGCTTCCGCTGGAACTTCGGCAGCGAGAAGGAACGGGACGACTGGACCAACTCCCGCAAGGCGAGCGACAACACGTTCGGCACTCCGGTGACCAACACCATCGCCATCGCCACCAAGGGCGTCTTCGCCGAGGCCGTTCTCGGCCGGTCCAACTCGGCCGAGAAGATCGACCTCACCCGTTTCTGGAACTGGAAGGACTCGCCCATCCAGATCACGCCGGCCGACATCGCGCCGGTGTCCACCGCCTCCCGCGCGCAGAACCTCGACACCACGGTGGCCGCCCTCGGAGCCACCCAGGCGAAGTTCACCCCGCTGGTGGCGATGCCCGACCCGGTCGGCCTGCAGACGGCACAGGCCATCGCCACCGCGAACCTGTTCCGCGACATGAGTGGCCTCAACACCATGGGCCAGGTGCTCACCAAGGGCATCGAAGCTGCCGCCAGCAACGACAAGGACGCCGGCCAACGCGCCCAGGAGGCGTTGAAGACCGCCACCGAGCACCTGCAGAAGATGACCCAGATCGCCGTCGACGCCGCCGGCAAGGTGGCACCGGCCGTGACCGGTGGCGGCGCCAACCTCAGCGCCCTCGGCGGCATGCTGAACCAGGGCAAGTCCGACGCGTCGTCCACCGGCGGCTCCGCAGCGAAATCCTGATCACCTCACCGCGCGGGCCCGGACTGCCGTCCGGGCCCGCCCCGCCTGAACGCCGACAGCCATCGAACGGGTATGCCGGAGATTCATGGCACACACGTCGTCTTCCGACGGCTCCGAGCGGCATTCGGAAACGATCAGTCAGGCGGTCAGCGGGTAGCGCGAGTCCAGGTCGCGGAACACGGCCCCGTTGAGCACGAAGGCTCGCTTGCACTCCTCGACCACCCGGCGCCGTTCGATCTCGTCCATCGCCGTTCCAGCCGCGTCCAGCTTGGCCCGGTACTCACGCTTGAAGGCGGCCGGGTTGTCGACCTCCTCGAACACGTAGAACCGCACGCCGTCGCCCTTGCGTTCGAAGCCCCAGGTCTTCTCGGCCACGCCCCGTATGATCTGGCCGCCCGACAGGTCGCCCAGGTAGCGCGTGTAGTGATGGGCGAGGTACCCGGCCGGCCACTCGGCGGCCAGCTCCTCCACTCGCGCGACCAGCGCGGCGGTGGCCGGCAGCGGCGCCAGCCCGTCCCGCCAGTCGGGCCCGCGCAGGTGCGCCAGGTCACGCTCGATGGCGGCGGTGCGCAGCAGCGACCGGTCGATGAACGGGCCCGCCAGCGGGTTCTCCGCGAGCTGATCGGTCCGGCTCTCCAGCGCCTGGTAGACGTACCAGAGCTGGCCGGTCAGGTCGGCGTACGCCTCCACCCCGAGCCGTCCGCCCAGCAGGCGGCTCATGAACGAGGACTGCTCCGCGGCCTCGTGCTCCTCACTGCTGGCGGTCCGGAGCACGGTGGAGAACGGGACGGGCTCGGGCGTGGGCATGCGGCCTCCAGGGATCGGACGTGGCCGGGTCGAGTTCGGCCCCGGTATTTTTGGTTAGCCTAACCTAACTTAGCGTCTTGCCGACATCCTGTCGGTAAGAGCAGCCTAGCTCCGGCCCCTGCGGACCCTCATCGAAGCCCGCGACCGGTGGCGGGGGAGTCGCCGTCCGCTGTCAGGGTGTCGAGCGGGTGATGGTGGTGAGGGCGTGGCGCAGGGGGGCGCCACTCGACGGGCGGTCGTGCCAGCGGGCGCCGATGTGGCCGTCGGGTCGGATGAGGAGTGCTCCGTGTGGGCGGAGGTCGCAGAGGTCGGTGTACTCGCCGGGAAGGGCCTCGATGTGCAACGGCCATGGTGCAGTGGGCTGTTGCTCCCAGTGAGCGGGGTCCGGGGTGAGCAGGGTGAACCACTCGCCGAGAGCGTCGAGTGTGGAGCGGTCGGGTGTGAGCCAGAGGTGTGGCATGCGATGGCCCGGCTTCGCGGCGGGGACGTAGTCCGTGCCCGTGTCGGATGCCTCGGGTGGGGTGCCGTCGTCGGGGAGGACTGCGGTGGAGTGGTAGGTGACGCCCAGCACGAGGCCGAGTTGAGCGAAGTACCGTTCCGACCAGGGGAGTTCGACGTGGGCCGGCAGTGCTTCGCCGGTTCTGCGCTGCTCGCGGCGTCGGTCCTGCACGTGGAGGAGGAGCCGGGTGTTCGCCACCGCTTGGCGGAGGGTCCGGCGGGCGACGGGTTGTCGCTCGGTCTCGTAGCTTTCCAGCAAGTCCGGCCCGGCCCACCCGTGGAGAACGCCGGCTAGCTTCCAGCACAGGTTGTGCACGTCGGCGATGCCCGCGTTCATCCCCAGGCCGCCGACGATCGGCACCGCGTGCGCGGCATCGCCGGTCAGCAGGATCCGGCCGTGACGGAAGCGCTCGGCGACGAACGCGTTCATCACCCAGTGCTGGACCCGCAACACCTCGACGTGTACCTCGGCGCCGGGGCTGAGGGCGCGCGAGAGGAGGGCGGGCCAGTCGGCGTGCGCGGCGTCTCCGGGGGTGGGGACGAACCAGGCCCAGCCTCCTTCGGGATAGAGCGGGGCGAACAGGCCGTGCGCGGTGAAGTAGACGCCGGCGGGCTGGTGGGCGCACCAGCGGTCGAGGTCGGCGTCGAACACGACGGTGGTGAAGTCGCCCATCGCTCCGGGGTCGGTGGTGTCGATTCCCAGCAGTCGTCGGACGGTGGAGTTCGCGCCGTCGGCGGCGAGTACGTAGCGGGCACGGATGCGAGTCCGGTCGCCGCGTCGGTGGTCGACGAGCAGAGCCGTGACGCTGTCGGTTTCTTCGGCGAGGTCGACGAGTTCGACCCCGAAACGCACCGGGGTCCCTGCCGCGGCGAGCAGGGTGGGTTCCAGGCGGTCCTGTGAGGTGACCGCGCCGGTCACGGGGCTCTCGGGTACCGGTGCGTTGATCCCGACCATCGCGGCTGTGGCGAAGTCGCGGTCGCACAGGGTGTCGCGGAAGCGGATCCGACCGTACTCCGGTGCGAACGCGGCGGCCGTGATCCCGGCCGTGAGCCCGAGCTGGCGGTAGATCTCCATCGAGCGCACGTTGACCAGCCGGGACCGCGGGAAGGGTGACAGCTCGCGGTGTTTCTCGACCAGCAGGACCGGCACGCCCCAGCGTTCCAGGAGCGCTCGGGCGGTGAGCCCGACCGGCCCGCCACCGACGATCAGTACCGCGACCTCGGCGTCCGCTACGGGCATGTCGGACTCCTCCCGCTCACCTCGGGTCCGGTGGGGGCGCTCGGTGGCCTTCGGCGATGCTGGGTCTCGGGATTTCGGCTGGTCCCCGTAGCGCTCGCGACCCGAACCGCCACGATCAATTCTCCCGGCTCCACGGCCGACCGCAATGTCCGCGCGTCGACGTGTACACCCGGTGAGGGCCGCGGTCATCGGCCCAACTGATCGTTCAGAACGAGCCGAGCTCTGGGTCTCGCGCTCGACGATCTCGCTCGGCCGGGCTTCGGCGTGGTGCTCCCGGG
>NZ_JAFLNG010000745.1 GCF_017427025.1 Streptomyces sp. FH025 | reverse complement strand
GCTGGCGCTCACCGGCGGGCTGCCGCCGGCCTCCGCCGACAACATGCCGGACTGGCTGGAGCCCGCGATGGCCGCCAACGGCATCGGCTCCTTCGACTGGGACATCCGCCGCGACGTGCTGGAGGGCGACCCGCGGGCCTGCGCGATCATCGGCCTGGACACGATGGACCAGGGCCGCTTCGACCGCACCGCCGCCTCCTTCCTGGCCCTGCTGCACCCCGAGGACGCGCCCGTGGTGCGCCGCCGGGTCGATCGCGCGGTCTCCGAGCTCGGCCAGTGCGGCGCCTACTACCGCACCGTCGGACCGAACGGCACCATGCGCGCGGTGCGCTTCCGCGGCCGGGTGCTCGCGGACGCCTTCGGCCGCGCCTCCCGGATGGTCGGCTTCGTCTGGGACGCCACCGTCGAACTGCACAAGCGCGACCGCGCCGACCGGCTCGCCCTGCTGCGCGAGGAGCGCTCCCGGTTCATCAAGGAGGCCGCGCGCGCCCTCTCCGAAGCGGTCACCGTCCGTGACGTGGCCCGGGTGTTCACCGAGCTGCCGCTGCCCGGCCTGCCGCCGGACGGCCTGGTGCTCGCCTCCTTCGAGGCCGGACGCACCCGGATCCTCGGCGCCTCCGGCTACCGCTCCGGGACGCTCGCGGTCTGGGACCGCACCGTGCTGCCACCCGGCCACCCGGCCGCCGAGGCGCTGCGCCACCGGGCGCCGGTCTTCATCTCCAACCGCGAGGAGTTCCGCGCGGGCTACCCGGAGGTGTGGGAGCAGACCAGCCGGACCGGCCGCGGCTCCTGGGCGTACCTGCCGCTGGTGGCCAGCGGCCGGGCGATCGGCGTCTGCGTGGTCAGCTTCGACGACGAGCGCGAGCTGGACGCGGACGAGCGCACCCTGCTGTCCACCCTGGGCGGGCTGGTCGCCCAGTCGCTGGCCCGCGCCCGGCTGCACGACGCCGAGCACGAGCTCGCGGCCGGCCTCCAGCGGGTGATGCTGCCGCGCACCGTCCCGTCCGTCCCCGGCGTCACCACCGCCGTGCGCTACCTCGCGGCCGGCTCCGGGCTGCAGATCGGCGGCGACTGGTACGACGTGGTGCCGCTGCCCGGCGGGCACGTCGGCCTGGTGATCGGCGACGTGCAGGGCCACGACGTGCACGCCGCCGGCATCATGGGCCAGCTGCGGATCGCGCTGCGCGCCTACGCCGCCGAGGGCCACCCGCCCGCCGCGGTGATGGCCCGCGCCTCCCGCTTCCTCGCCGACCTGGACACCGACCACTTCGCGACCTGCACCTACGCCGAGGTCAACGTGGACTACGGCGTGGTCTACGCCGTCCGGGCCGGCCACCTCGACCCGGTGGTGCGCCGCGCCGACGGCAGCGCCGCCGTGGTGCCGGTGGCCGGCGGGCTGCCGCTGGGCATCGACCCGGACCAGGAGTACCGGGTCACCCGGTTCAGCCTGGACCCGGGCGAGACCGTGCTGCTCTGCACCGACGGCCTGGTCGAGGCGCGCGGCATGGACCTGGACGAGGGCGTCGCCCGGCTCACCCGGGTGCTCGCCCGCCCGCTGCCCACAGGTGAGGAGGCGGCCCGCGACCCGCTGGAGGAGCTGGCCGAGCGAATAGCCTCCCAGGCCGCCGACTCCAGCGAGCGCGAGGACGACATAGCCCTGCTGCTCCTGCGCTGGGACGGCCCGGCGGGCGGGCTCGCCGCCCAGCAGCTGCGCCGCCGGATCGGCCAGGCCGACCTGGCGCGGATCTCCGAGGTCCGCGCCGAACTGCGCGACGCGCTGCGCCGCTGGGGCGTCGCCGAGTTCATCGACACCGCCGAACTGCTCTCCTCCGAGCTGGTCACCAACGCCATCCGGCACACCGACCGGGACGCGATGTTCACCGCCCGGCTCTACCGGGAGCCGGAGGCCGACGGCGGCCGGGCCCGGCTGCGGGTCGAGGTGGAGGACGAGTCGGACCTCTGGCCGACCCGCCGGACGCCGGGCGAGCAGGCCTCCTCCGGCCGTGGCCTGATGCTGGTCGAGGCGCTGGCGGACGCCTGGGGCGTGGAGCCGCGCGGCTCCGGCAAGCGGATGTGGTTCGAACTCAGCGGGACGGGCGCGGCGGCCTAGCCGTACGGACGGTACGGATCCGGACCGGCTAGCCGAACTGCTGCTCCAGGTCCTTCAGTTTGCGCTCCAGCGAGTCCAGCCGGGGCAGCGTCACGGTGTCCTCGTCGGCGGTGAGGTCGATGGTGCGCCGCTCCGGACGGGCCGGCAGGCCCGGCTGGACGGCGGTGCCCCCGGCCGCCTCCACCTCCCGCGCACCGGCCGGCGGCTCCGACCCGGGCCCGCCGGCCAGGGCGGCCTCCGAGCCGGACTCCAGCTGCCGTGCGCCGCCTCCGCCGGTGCCTCCGCCGGTGCCTCCGCCTCCGCCTCCGCTGCCGCCGGTGCCGCGGCCGCGCCAGTGACCGTTGCCGCGGTTGATCGCCCGGATCTCCGCCCGCTCGCGGCGGCCCGCCAGCTTGCGGCGCTCCTTGTCCAGGGCCCGCTCCCGCTTGTCCTCACGGACCTCGTCCACCGCCTCGTCCAGGCTGCGCACGCCCTCCAGGAGCATCAGCGACCAGGCCGCGTACGTCTCGCGCGGGGCGCGCAGCCAGCGGACGATGCGGATCTGCGGCAGCGGGCGCGGGACGAGGCCCTGCTCGCGCAGCGCCGCCCGGCGGGTCTGCTTGAGCGCCCGGTCGAACAGGATCGCGGCGGACAGCGACATGCCGGAGAAGAACTGGGGGGCGCCGGCGTGGCTCAGGCCGCGCGGGGCGTGCACCCAGTTGAACCAGGCCGAGGCGCCGGCGAAGAGCCAGACCAGCAGCCGGGAGCCGAGGGCGGCGTCACCGTGGCTGGCCTCGCGGACGGCGAGCACCGAGCAGAACATCGCGGCGCCGTCCAGGCCGAACGGCACGAGGTACTCCCAGCCGCCGGACAGGCCGAGGTTCTGCACGCCGAAGCCGACCAGGCCGTGGAAGGAGAGCGCGGCGGCGACACCGGCACAGCAGAACAGCAGGGTGTAGGAGGCGGCGCCGTACAGGGACTCCTTGCGGCGGCGCCGTTCCTCGGAGCGCTCCCAGGAGTCCGCCCCGGCGGTGGAGGCCGATCCCCGGTTGCGGACCAGGGCCACCAGGAGCGCGGTGACCAGCAGCCCGGCGAGTCCGGTGACGGCCCAGCCGAGCGGTGGTACGTCGGACGATTTCATCGCCGGAACCAGCCTCGCTTTCCTGCGTCGCGTTCCTGCGTCGTGATGGCGGGGACCATCATGGCGGATGCTCGGCGGGGGAATGGCCGATTCGCCGTCAATGCGCTGGGGAGAGGGATTTCTGACCCAGGGAAAATCGCATCGTACGACTCATGTGGAGCGCGTTATTCCTGAAATTCCGGGATTTCCGGATTCGGTGTCGGACAGATATTCGTCAACGTCGTGTGACGCGTGGACAACCGGCGCACATGCCCTCCGGTTCCACGGTGTAGACGAGGCAACAGCTGGCCCTGGCCCGGTCGGCGTCCGAAGCGCGGGCCCGGCCGGGCGCCGGGTGCGCGAAGCCGGCGCCCGGCGTGAAGGGGGCCGGGGCGGGGGCGGCACC
>NZ_JAFLNG010000744.1 GCF_017427025.1 Streptomyces sp. FH025 | reverse complement strand
CAGCAGCCCGACCAGGGCCAGCAGCACCGGCAGCCCGGCCGGCACGAACGGTGTGGCCACGACGGCCACGACGGCGCCCACCAGCGCGGCCGTACGGGTCCGGCGGTCCGTCAAGGAGGGCAGGACGAGCGCGAGCAGCACCGCGGGGAAGGCCGCGTCCAGGCCCAGCGCGTCGGTGTCCCCGATCAGCCCGCCCGCGAACGCTCCCAGCACCACCGACACGTTCCACACCACGAACAACCCGACCCCGCAGATCCAGAACGCCGCCCGACGGCGCTGCGGGTCCCGCTGCTGCAACGCGAAGGCGGCGCTCTCATCGGTGATCAGCTGGGCACCCAACAGCCGTTGCCACCAAGTTCCTTGGAGAACGTCGGCGACGGTGAACCCGAACGGCAACAGCCGGGCGTTGAGCACCAGCCCGGTGACGACGGCCGCGAGCGCGCCGCCGCCGGACAGCACCACGCCGACGGCCGCGAACTGCGAGCCGCCCGCGAACACGAGGACGGAGAGGGCGATCGGCACCCAGAGGGGCAGACCACCGGAGACGCCGATCGCGCCGAAGGAGGCGCCGACGAGGGCGTCGGCGAGACAGACCAGGGCGATGTCACGGAGAGTGGCGCGTTCTAGCGTTCGAAGCAGCGAACCCATGTCCATCAGACTGAACCCGCGACCCGAAGTTCGTCAAGGCGAACGATTGGACCGACAGAACGAACGAACGTCATCGCGCACGGCCGTGGCAGCATGAACAGCACTGGGCGGCGCGGCTCGGAGGGCGACCGCGAGCCGGTCAGGAACCATCGGAGCCAGGAGGAAGCGTGAGTGGCGAGCATGAGTGACCGGACCATCCCGCCCACGGGCGCAAGCGGCTCCGGCGCGGAGCTGATCGGCCAGATCGCCGCCTCCATCCGGCGCGAGCGCGAGCGCAGCGGACTGTCGATGGCCGAGCTGGCCCGGCGCGCGGGAATCGCCAAGTCGACGCTGTCGCAGCTGGAGTCGGGCGCGGGCAACCCCAGTGTAGAGACGCTCTGGGCACTCGGAGCCGCGCTGAACGTGCCGTTCAGCCGACTGGTCGACCCGCCGCGTCCGACGGTCAAGGTGCTCCGGGCCGGAGAGGGTCCGGTGACCCACTCCGAGCAGGCCAACTACGCGGCCACCGTGCTCTCCTCCTGCCCGCCGAACGCCCGACGCGACATCTACCGGATCGAGGCCCAGCCGGGCGAGACCAGGGCCTCCGACCCGCACATGCCCGGCACCGTCGAGCACGTGATGATCGGGTCGGGCCGGGCCCTGGTCGGCCCGACCGAGGAGCCGGTCGAACTGGGCCCGGGCGACTACATCAGCTTCCCCGGCGACGCCCCGCACGTGTTCCGCGCCCTGGCCCCGGACACCCTCGCCGTGATCGTGATGGAGCACATCTGACATTCCGTCAAATCGCGAGCGGCAAGAAGCGGCTACTTCAACAGCCCGTCCAGGAAGGGGTTTCCGAACACCCGGTGCGGGTCGTACCGGTCCAGGACGGCGATCGCCTCGTCCCAGCCGGGCCCGCCGCCGGCGCGCAGGCTGTCCGGGATCACCCGGCCGAGCAGGTCCGGGTCGGACCACGCCGCGTCGGCGGTGTAGGCCCAGCCCTTGGACCACTCGACCCGCAGGCCCGCCCGGGTGCCGTCGGAGGTGCGCAGCAGCCACTGCTCCAGGTCCCGGGCGAATCGCTCCAGGCCGGGGGTCCCGGGGAAGGCGAGGACGTCCAGCCACACGGCGGTGTCCCACTCCGGCCGGTCCGCCCGGGGGCGCAGCGCGGACAGCAGCGGGGGCCGGGCGCCGGGGACGCCGGAGTACGAGGGGTCGTCCAGGCCGGTGACCCGGATCTCCACCGCGCCGTTCACCGGGAACTCACCCCGGGCCTGGTACTCGGCGAGCAACTGCCGGTAGTAGGCGGCGAATTCGCTGACCACCCACTGGAGGTCGGCGCGCTTGGTCAGGATCGCGTAGCCGTTGGCGGTGACCCGTAGCGTGGTGGGTCGGACGTACTGCAGCAGGGTGCGCGAGGGGCCCCAGAGGTCGGAGCGCAGACCGCCGGCGAGCAGGTGGGTGATCAGGTCGCCGCTGAGCAGTTCGCGCAGCAGCCCGCCGGAGAGCAGGACGTCGGTGAGGTCCCCGGTCAGCGCCACCTTGGCGACGAGGTACTGGAGTTGGCCGAACAGTGGGGCCGATCCCCAGGCACCGGTGATGATTTGGCCGGCCAGTCGGGCGACCGGTTCCGGAATGTTGTCCGAGAAGGGGTAGTTGTAGGGCTGGTCGACGGCCCGTGAGGCGAGCGGCTTGGCCGGGGCGACGCTCCAGGTCTTGAGCCACGGGAACTCGGTGTAGGCGAACCAGATCGCCTCGACCCTGCCGTCGCGCTCGACGAAGTCGGCGAGCGTGCGCGGACCGCCACCGCCCAGCAGTCCCCCGAGCAGCCCGCCGCCGCCCGTAGCGCTCCCGGGGCGGGCGAACAACTCGTCGGCCGGGATGTCGAGTCGGCTGACGCAGCGCAGCGGCCGGTCCGTACCGGCCCGCAGGACGACCTCGGTGAGGAAGGCGCGGCCCAGGTGCACCAGGAAGGCGGCGCTGTCGGCCTCCGCGCGGTCGAAGGTGCGCAGCGCGTAGCGGCCGGTGGCCGGGTCGAGGACGACGGCGGTGAGCCGGACCACCTGGTTGCTGACCGAGCCGTAGCCGTGCCCGTCCGGTCGCAGTTCGCCGGCGGCGGGTGCGGCGGTGCCGTGGCCCCCGATGGCGAGCACGCCGCCGACGGTGAGGTCGCCGGGCGCCGGGCAGGCGGTCAGGCCGAGGCCCCGGTCGGCCAGGTGGGCGAGCAGCGTCTCCATGCTGGCACCGGTCTGGACCCGGACGGTGGTGGGCGAGTCGGCGACGATGGCGGTGAGGTGACGGCTGGTGTCCACCAGCAGGACGCGGGCGCTCTCCGGGGTTCCGTCGGCGACGGTGAGCGGCGCCCAGGTGTGTCGGTAGCCGGTGGCGCGCAGACGCCAGCCGTTGGCGTGCGCCCAGTCCGCGAGGGCCGGGACCTCCTCGGGGGTGCGGGGCGCACAGGTCCACAGCTGGTCGGTGCGGATCTCGCCGGACCAGTTCTCGAAGACCCGCTGGTAGAGCTCGGTGCCCGCGGGTAGGCCGGGTGGTGCGGGCGTGGCGGCCGCGGCGCTGTCCGGGCCGACGGTGCCGCGCAGCAGCCAGGCCGCGCCGCCGAGCGCCGCCGACGCGCCGAGCAGCCGTCGCCTGGTCAGGCCGCTCCCCCGGGCGTTCCCCCGGGCGTTCTTCCAGGCGTTCCCCTGGCCGTCCGTTCCGCCGTTCACGCTGTGTCCTGTCGCCATCCGGTCCGCCCCCTGAGCTGGTACCCCCGGGCCGGGCTGCGGCGCTCCGGGGCGGGCCGGTGTCCCCCCGACCTGGTCAGGAGCGTACGAAGTGCCGTACGACCGTTTGGAGCGATCCGGCCGGGATCTCACTCCTTCGAGTGATCAAGGCTCGAACGGCTGCGGGCGGTGCTCGGGACCGGATCACGACGGACGGCGGCAGGCCACGGCGGTATCGGCGCTGGTCGCACGCCCGGCCCGCGGCCGTTACAGCCGT
>NZ_JAFLNG010000743.1 GCF_017427025.1 Streptomyces sp. FH025 | reverse complement strand
GACCTCCCGACCGCCGGCCCGGTCGGCCGCCAGCTCACCGGCTACCAGCGCACCGGCGGCGCCACCGACCAGGACTTCCTGGCCAAGTACTACGACCCGGCCGCCAACGGCGGCAAGGGCGGCTGGATCTACCCGCCCGCCGACGGCTACGTCACCCTGCCCGACGGCAGCCCGGTCGAGTTCGACCTCACCCTCTACCCGAACCAGAACATCGACCGCTACGGCAGCGAGTACGGCGCCTTCCTCGCCCCCGAGGGCCTGCCCTACGCCAACCGCGCGATCCCGCCGCAGAGCCTCGACGGCAACCCGGCCGCCGGCTGCAACTACCACGACTACAAGGTGGTCAAGCCGTTCAAGGTGCACGCCGGCCCGATCGCGCCCTGGTTCAACCAGCCCGGCTGGGGCCTCCAGTACCAGCTCGACGCCACCCTGCTGCCCGGCGGCCCGGCCAAGCTGAACGTGCTCTGGCTGGTCGACAACGGGTACCTGGCCCGGATCTGACCCCGCCCCCACGGCGTCCGGTGGTCGACCGCGCTTCGACCACCGGACGCCGCCGGCACCGGACAATTCGCTGGCGGGCGCCGCCGACCGGGGATAGGAAGGACGGATGACCACCAGCGAGACCGTCACCGACCGGCGCGTGCTGCGCCCCACCGTCCTCGACCTCGGGGACGTCCTGCTGCGCCCGTGGGGCCGCGCCCTCGACGTACCCGGCGGCATCGTCCCCGCCCTGCTCGCCGCGGCGGCCGACCCGGACATCGACCGCTGGAACCCGCTCGGCACCACCGACCGGGCCGCCGCCGAGGCCTACCTGGACCGCTGCGACACCCACTGGGCCGACGGCACCGCCGCCGCCTTCGCCGTCACCGACACCGCCGACGGCGGCCTCCTCGGCAACGCCTACCTGCGCTGGAGCGACCGCGCCGACGGTATCGCCATGGTCGGCTACTGGCTGCTGCCCGCCGCCCGCGGCCGGGGCCTGGCCACCCGCGCCACCGCCGCCGTCACCCACTGGGCCGTCGACACCGCCGACGCCCGCCGCATCGAGCTCTACCACGCCGTCGGCAACGACCGCTCCTGCCGCGTGGCGACCCGCGCCGGCTTCCCGTACGAGGGCACCCTGCGCGCCTCCTACCGCTACAGCGGCCGCGACTACCAGGACGAGCACCTCCACGCGCGCCTGGCGACCGACCCGCGGTGACGGCCGGGTGCCGGCTACCGGTGGTGCTGCGTGAGCTGGATGAGGTTGCCGCAGGTGTCGTCCAGGACGGCGATGGTGACCGGGCCCCGCGCCGTCGGCTCCTGGACGAACCGCACCCCGAGCCGGCTCAGCCGCTCGAACTCGCCGTGCACGTCGTCCACGGCGAACCGGGCGACCGGAACGCCGTCCTCGACCAGGGCCGCCTTGAACGGTTTGACGGCGCGGTGGGCGTCGGGCTCCAGCAGCAGCGAGGAGCCCTCGGGCTGCTCGGGCGAGACCACCGTCAGGTGGCGGTACTCGCCGAGCGGGGTGTCGGACTTCTTCACGAAGCCCAGCACCTCGGTGTAGAAGCGCAGCGCCTTGTCCTGGTCGTCGACGAACACGGTGGCCAGTTTGATCCTCATGAGTCGTCCTCCGGTGCGCCCTGGTGGCGGCGGTCGCCGCCGAGTCGATCGTAGGTCGCGTCCTGCGGCGGAGGGCCGTCGCGAGCGGCCGTCCGGAGCAGCCGTCGCCGCTCCGTGAACCCGTCCCCGGCAGGCTGCGCGCCGGGCCGGGGAGCGGCCTAACCTGGAAGGGCGCGCACGATGCGTGGCCTGCGAACGGGAGCGACGGCCATGACGGTGATCTCGGCGGCTCTGTTCGGTACCGACTGGCAGCCCCGGCTGCCCGGCGGCGCCGAACTGTTGCGCGAGTGCGCCGCCCGTGGCTGGACGGTCGTGCTGACCGGGCCGGGACCGGCCGGAGCGCCCGCCCTGACCGTGGCCGCCCCCGGCGGCGACCCCGTACGGGCCGCGCTGGAGCTGGTGGACGGCGCGCCGGCGCACGCCGTGGTGGTGGCCGGGAGCGTGCGTGAGGTGCTGGCGGCGCGGCGGGCCGGGGTGCCCTGCGTGGCTCTGGAGGCCGGCGGGGACGCCGGCGGAGAGCTGTGGGCGGCGGGCGCGGTCGAGGTCCACCGCGACGCGGCCGCGCTGCTGCGCGTCCTGGACGACAGCCTGCTCGCCCGCCCCCGGGCCTTCGGCCCGGTGGGCGCCGGAACAGGCGGCGCCCGGAACGGTTAGCGCCCGCCCGTACCGGGCAACCGCCGGGTGCGAGCACGTCACCGGAAGTGTCGGAGGTGACCGAGATGGACGGACCCGCGTTGAGCGGATGGGAGCGGCGGCTCCTCGAGGAGATCGAGTCCGATCTGCGCCAGGACGCGCGGCTCGACCGGAAGTTGAGCACGATGGGCGCCAAACCGCCCAGCCGGGCCAGGCGAGCGCTGCGCTCCGTCGGACGCCGGATCACGGCCGGCGTGGTGCTGACCGCGCTGGTGATGACGGCGTTCTGCCTCAGCATCGGCGCGCGGACCCCGACCACCGCGGTGCTGACCGCCCTCGGGGTGGTCTGGGCGGCCTCGGTGGCGGCCGCGGTCGCCGCCTCGGAGCTGTTGCGGCGCCGGAGCGCGCGCCGGGCCGATCTGCCCGACGGGGCGGAGCGGCCGGACCACCGGGAGGGCCGCGAACGCCGCCCCTGGGACCAACCGGAGGCGTGATGGGTACCGACCTGTGGGAGTACCGTCCGGGCTCCCACCCCGCCGCCGACCTCAGCCTGATCGGGTACGAGGTGCGGGCGACCGACGGCCCGCTCGGCCGGGTCGAGCAGGACACCGGAGACCACCTGCTGGTGGACGCCGCACCCTGGGTGCCGGGCGCCCGGGTGCTCGTGCCGGTCGGCCTGGTCGCCCGGATCGACCACCTGAACCTCGCCGTCCACCTGGACTGCCCGCGAGCCCGGCTCAGCACCGCCCCGCCGACGGCCGAGGACCTGTCCGACCCGCACGCGCAGCCGGGCCGGGCCACGGACTGAGCCATGGGCTGGCCGTCCACCACCCTCACCGGCCGGACGATCGCCTTCCTGGTCGCCCCGTTCGGGGTCGAGCAGGACGAACTGACCTCGCCCTGGCAGGCGGTCGCCGAGTCCGGCGGCACCCCGCGCCTGCTCTCCACCGCCCCGGGCCGGGTCCAGGCCGTCCGGCACTGCGCGCTCGGCGACACCTTCGCCGTCGACGGCCTGGTGGCGCGGGCCGACCCGGCCGACTACGACGGGCTGGTCCTGCCCGGCGGAGTCGCCAACCCCGACCGCCTCCGGCTCGACCGGGCCGCGGTCGCCTTCGTCCACGCCCACTGCGCCTCGGGCCGCCCGGTCGCCGCGATCTGCCACGCCCCCTGGACCCTGATCGAGGCCGACGCCGTCCGCGGCCGCACCCTCACCTCCTGGCCCAGCCTGCGGACCGACCTGCTCAACGCGGGCGCGCACTGGGTGGACGAGGAGGTGCACGTCTGCCACGACGGCCCCGGCCCGCTGGTGACCAGCCGGAAGCCGGGCGACCTGCCGGTGTTCAACGAGGCGCTGGTGACGGAGTTCGCCCACGCGGGCGCCAAGCGGC
>NZ_JAFLNG010000742.1 GCF_017427025.1 Streptomyces sp. FH025 | reverse complement strand
GCAGGCCGTTGGACAGCACCAGGGCGGCACTCTGCACCAGCGTCAACAGCGCCTGCACCCGGGAGAGGTGGGACGGCGGCGCGGCGCCGAGCACCAGCGGGCCGAGGTGGCAGGCGAACAGCCCCGAGCCGACCCCGGCCACCGTGCCGCCGCCCACCGCCACCGCCGGATCCGCGGCCAGCGCCAGCAGCGCGATGCCCGCCGAGGCCGTACCGAGCCCGGCCGCGGCCCCGACGCCCGCCCGGGCCGACCCGCCGCGCCAGGCGACCAGGACCGCCACCGCGAGCACCCCGGTCGCCTGACCGCCCGTCACCAGCCCGGCCGTCCCCGCCGTCCAGCCGTGCGCCCGGGCGAGCAGCGGCCCGAGCAGGGACACCACCGGCAGCAGCGCCCCGGCGGCGGCACCGGTGAGCAGCAGCGCCACCCGCAGCAGCGGGTCGCCCAGGGCGAGCCGGACGCCGGACACCGCCTCGCGCACCAGCCCCGTCCGCGCGGCGGGGGCGGGTCCGTCCTCCCGCGGTCGGACCCGCAGCAGGACCGGCAGAACGACCCCGAAGCTCACCGCGTCCACCGCCGCCGCGCCGGACAGCCCGCCGACGGCGACCAGCAGGCCGCCCAGCGGCGCCCCGAGCAGCACGGCGACCTGCCCACCGGCCTGCCGCAGCGCGAGCGCCCGGGGCAGCCGGTCCGCGGGCACCAGCCGGCGCGGCATCGAGCCGCTCGCCGGGAGGTGGAAGGCGTCGACCGTCCCGATCACGGCGGCCGCCACGACCAGCAGCCACAGCGGCGCGCCGCGGCCGGCCACCGCGAGCGCCAGCGCGGCGGTCGCACCGAGCATCACCGTGGTCCCGACGAGCATCACCCGACGGGCGCCGAACCGGTCCGCCACCGCGCCGCCCAGCAGGACCAGCGCCGTACGCGGCACGGTGATCGCCGTCAGGACCAGCCCGGCCGCGCCGCCGCCGTGCGCGGAGGCGGCCCAGCCGAGGGCGAAGTACAGCGCGGCGTCGCCCAGCAGCCCGGCCTGGGTACCCGCCAGCCAGCACAGGTACGACCGGGGCAGCGCGCCGGTGGCGGTGGCAGTCGTCATGCCGGGCGAGGCTAGGACCCTCGACCGGGTCGAGGGCAAACGCCCGCTACCGGCGGACCACCGGCTCCTGGAGCTCGACGACCCAGCCGGACACGTCCTGCGGGACCTCCAGGTAGCGCTCGCGGGCATAGCCGACCGAGCGGTAGCCGTTCTCGTCGATGAAGCGGGCCAGCGCCTGGAAACTGCCCACCGCCTCGTCCATCGAGCCGCGGTGGACGATGGTCGCCGCCTCCTCGATCGGCGGCAGGTCGACCACCTCGAAGTCGTCCCGGCCCTCCTTCACCGAGGACGCGACCTGCACCCCGACCCGGATGACCACCGAGCCGTCGCCCTCCGGCGAGTCCTCGTAGCGGGCGACGGACGGGCCGACCTCCCCGATCCCGGCCCCGGCCACCCGACGGCACAGCTCGTCGAACAGCGGGCCGATCACCGGGGTGATGTCCTCGGGCTCGTAACTCCTTGCCACGCCGGCCAGTTGGGCCACCCGGACGGACGGCACGGGCTTCACCACGACATCGTGCTGGGACATGCTTCCCTCGCTCTCGATCGTCCGGAGCCTCGCCTCCACCCGGGCCAGCCGCTGCTCGTCCGCCGCGATCGCCTCGGCGAGTTGGGCCCGCCGCAGCCGCAGCATCCCGCGCAGTTCGGCCACGTCCACCTGCTCGTCCAGGACGGCCCGCACCTGTTGCAGCGTGAAGCCGAGCTCCTTGAGCGCGATCACCCGGTTCAGCCGGGCTAGTTGGCCCGCCTCGTAGAAGCGGTACCCGGTGGCGGGGTCGACCCGGGCGGGCCTGAGCAGCCCGATGGCGTCGTAGTGGCGCAGCATCCGCACCGACACCCGGCCGTGGCTGGCGAAGTCTCCGATGTTCAACATGGTGCCTCCACTCCACCGCCTCCCACGGTGTCAGGGTCAACCCCGGCCGCCGGAGCACCCCGGAAACACCGAGGGCGGGTGCCGAGTGGTCTCGGCACCCGCCCTGAGCAGGTGGTTCTCCTACCAGCGGAGAGCGTGGGATTCGAACCCACGGTGACGGGTCACGCCACGACAGTTTTCAAGACTGTTCCCTTAGGCCGCTCGGGCAGCTCTCCAGGCGGAGGTCAGCCTAACGGGTCCGGCGGGGTTCGGTGCACACGATTCCGCGGGCGCGAGGGTCACTGGTCGCCCTCGCGCTGGCCGAGGGTGACCTTGGTGGTGTACGTCTGGCCGTTGCGGGTGTACTCGACGTCGACGGTCTCGCCCGGCTTGTGCGTCCAGATCCGGCTGACCAGGGCGGGGCCGTTCTCGATCGGCACGCCGCCGAGCTTGGTGATGACGTCGCCCGGCTTGAGGCCGGCCTTGTCGGCCGCGCCGCCGGGGGTGACGGCCGGCTGGCCCTGGATGTCGCGGGTCTGGATCTGCGCGCCGTCGCCCTTGTAGTCGTCGTTGCGCAGCACGTCGAGCTTGGCGTAGACCGGCTTGCCGGTCTTGATCAGGGTGTCCGCGACCCACTTGGCCTGGTTGATCGGGATGGCGAAGCCCAGGCCGATGCTGCCGGCCCGGCCGTTGGCGGAGGCGTTGGACTGGATCGCCGAGTTGATGCCGATCACCGCGCCGCTGGAGTCGAGCAGCGGGCCGCCGGAGTTGCCGGGGTTGATCGAGGCGTCGGTCTGCAGGGCGTTCATGTACGAGGCCTGCGAGCCGGTCTCGTCCCCGGAGGCCACCGGGCGGTCCTTGGCGCTCACGATGCCGCTGGTGACGGTGGACTCCAGGCCGTACGGCGCACCGATCGCGACGGTCGCGTCGCCGACGTTGACCTTGTCGGAGTCGGCCAGCGGCAGCGGCGCCAGCTTGCTCTTCGGCGGGTTGTCGATCTTGATCACGGCGACGTCGTAGCCCTCGGCGTGGCCCAGCACCGAGGCGCTGTACGACGTGCCGTCGGAGAACTTGACGGTCAGTTTGCCGCCGTTGAGGGTCGGCGCGACCACGTGGTTGTTGGTGAGGATGTGGCCCTCGGTGTCGAAGACGAAGCCGGTGCCGGTGCCCGACTCGGTGCTGCCCTGGGCCTTGATGGTGACGACGCTGGGCAGCGCCTTCTGCGCGATGGCGGCGATCGAACCGGGGACGGGCTCGTTCTTCTGGGTGTTGCTGGCCTGGACGGTGGTGCTGCGGTGGTCGTCCGCCGAGCTGCTGCTGTTGCTGGGGTTCGTGGCGACCACGCCGATCGCGCCGCCGGCCACACCGGCGACCAGTGCCACGGCCGCGAGCAGGGCGACCAGGCCGCCGCGCTTGCGGCGCGGGCCGCCGGGGCCGGTCGGGCCGCCGGGGTAGTCGGCCGGGTAGCCGAGCGGGCCGTTCGGGCCGCCGGGGTAGCCCGCGCCGCCGGAGGTGGCGTCGTGGGTGGGGCCCCAGCCGCCGAGGGGCTGGCCGGCGCCGAACGGGTGGTGGCCGTGCGCGGCGGGCGCGGGGGCGGCCGGAGCGCCGTACGGCTCCTGCGCCCCGTAGGGCTCCTGCGCGCCGGCGGCCGGGACGCCGTGGGTCGGGGTCGCGTACGGGTTGGCGCC
>NZ_JAFLNG010000741.1 GCF_017427025.1 Streptomyces sp. FH025 | reverse complement strand
GCGCTGCGTCCACGCGCTGGCCCACGGGGACCTCACCGGGGCCCTGCACGACAACGCCGTGGCCGTCCTGCTGTTCGGCGTCCTGGCGGTGCTCTGGCTGCGCTGGGGCTGGGCCGCGCTGACCGGCGGGCCGCCGCCGAGGGTCTCGGTCGGGGCCCGGCGCTGGGCGCTGATCGTCCTGCTGGTGCTGGTGTTCGCGGTGGTCCGGAACCTGCCGGTGGGGGCCGGTCTGGCGCCGCCGGTGGTGTGAGCCGGCCGGGGCGGACGGGGTGCGGATCCGGTGAAGCCGCAGTTGGGGGCCACGGCCGGAGCGTCCCGTTCCGCGAGACGCACGCCGGGTGGATGCGCTGCGCGCCCCCGGGTGCCGATACCATCGAAGTGCCGACGGGCCCCCGCCCGTCCGGCTCGCGCCGGCGAACCAGTGTCAAGGACTGGCGGACCGGCAGATCAGAGATGGGGGCTCCCGAGTGAGTGTGCTCGACACGATCATCGAAGGGGTCCGTGAGGACCTCGCCGAGCGGCAGGCCCGGGTTTCCCTGGACGCGCTCAAGGAGCTCGCGGCCAAGGCCCCGGAGGCCAAGGACGGCGTCGCCGCCCTCAAGGGCGACGGGGTCCGGGTGATCTGCGAGGTGAAGCGCTCCAGCCCGTCCAAGGGCGCTCTGGCCGCGATCGCCGATCCGGCCGCCCTGGCCCGCGACTACGCGGCCGGCGGTGCCGCCGCGATCAGCGTGCTGACCGAGCAGCGCCGCTTCGGCGGGTCGCTCGCCGACCTCGACACCGTCCGCGCCGCGGTGGACACCCCGCTGCTGCGCAAGGACTTCATCGTCACCGCCTACCAGCTGTGGGAGGCCCGCGCGCACGGCGCCGACCTCGCCCTGCTGATCGTCGCGGCCCTCGACCAGCCGGCCCTGGTGTCGCTGATCGAGCGCGCCGAGTCGATCGGCCTCACGCCGCTGGTCGAGGTGCACGACGAGGAGGAGATCAAGCGCGCGGTGGACGCCGGGGCGCGGATCATCGGCGTCAACGCCCGCAACCTCAAGACCCTCGAGGTGGACCGCAACACCTTCGAGAACGTGGCCCACGCCATTCCGGACGGCGTCGTCAAGGTCGCCGAGTCCGGTGTGCGCGGACCGCTGGACGTGATCAACTACGCCAACCTGGGCGCCGACGCGGTACTGGTCGGCGAGGCCCTGGTGACCGGCCGGGACCCGCGCGCCGCGGTCGCCGACCTGGTCGCGGCCGGGGCGCACCCGGCCGTGCGGCACAAGGACTGACGCGGCCCGGATGAAGATCGCCACCCGACTCGCCCCCGGCTGCCGCCCGCGCGGCTGCCGCGCACCCGCACGCCGGGTGCTGGGGCGTCGGGTGCGGTACGTCATCGGCTGCGAGCCGGGGCAGGTGCCGGGGCGGCGATGGCGCGTGACGCACGGCTGGAACCCAGCCGATCGACGTCACGCCATCCAATCTCCGTCCTAGGGAAACCACCATGTCCGAGAAGGACTACCTGCCCGGCGCCCAGGTGCCGGACGCCCGCGGCTACTTCGGCGCGTACGGCGGCCGCTTCATCCCCGAGGCGCTGGTCGCCGCGGTCGAGCAGGTCGCCGAGGAGTACGAGAAGGCCAAGGCCGACCCGGCCTTCGCCGCCGAGCTCGACGCGCTGCTCAAGGACTACACCGGCCGCCCGAGCCCGCTGACCGACGTGCACCGCTTCTCCGCCGAGGCGGGCGGGGCGCGCATCCTGCTCAAGCGCGAGGACCTCAACCACACCGGCTCGCACAAGATCAACAACGTGCTGGGCCAGGCCCTGCTCACCCGGCGGATGGGCAAGACCCGGATCATCGCCGAGACCGGCGCCGGGCAGCACGGCGTGGCCACCGCCACCGCCTGCGCGCTGTTCGGCTTCGACTGCACCATCTACATGGGCGAGGTCGACACCCAGCGCCAGGCGCTCAACGTCGCCCGGATGCGGATGCTCGGCGCCGAGGTGGTGGCCGTCAAGTCCGGTAGCCGCACGCTCAAGGACGCCATCAACGAGGCGTTCCGGGACTGGGTCGCCAACGTCGACTCCACCCACTACCTGTTCGGTACCGTCGCCGGGCCGCACCCCTTCCCGATGATGGTCCGCGACTTCCACCGGGTGATCGGCGTCGAGGCCCGGCAGCAGGTGCTCGACCGCACCGGGCGGCTGCCCGACGCGGTGGTCGCCTGCGTCGGCGGCGGCTCCAACGCGATGGGCATCTTCCACGAGTTCATCCCGGACGCCGGCGTGCGGCTGATCGGCTGCGAGGCGGCCGGCGAGGGCGCCGACACGCCCAGGCACGCGGCCACCCTCACCAAGGGCGACCCCGGGGTGCTGCACGGCTCCCGCACCTACGTCCTCCAGGACGAGGACGGCCAGACCATCGAGTCGCACTCCATCTCGGCGGGCCTGGACTACCCGGGCGTCGGGCCGGAGCACGCCTGGCTGAAGGACACCGGCCGGGCCGAGTACCGGCCGGTCACCGACGACGCCGCGATGCAGGCGCTGCGGCTGCTGTCCCGCACCGAGGGCATCATCCCGGCCATCGAGAGCGCGCACGCGCTCGCCGGGGCGCTGGAGCTGGGCCGCGAGCTCGGGCCGGAGGCGACCATCCTGGTCTCCCTCTCGGGGCGCGGGGACAAGGACATGCACACGGCGGCGGAGTACTTCGGGCTGTACGACGAGCCGGGCGCCGGAACCGCTTCCGCAGACGACGCCGCCAACGGGGGTAAGTGATCATGGCTTCGAAGCTCAGCAGCAGTCTGGCGGCCGCCAAGGCCGAGGGCCGTGCCGCGCTGATCGGCTACCTGCCGGCCGGCTTCCCGACCGTCGACGGCGGCATCCGGGCGATCAACGCGCTGATCGAGGGCGGCTGCGACGTGGTCGAGGTCGGCCTGCCGCACTCCGACCCGGTGCTGGACGGCGCCGTCATCCAGACCGCCGACGACATCGCGCTGCGCGGCGGCGTGCGGATCAAGGACGTGCTGCGCACCGTCCGGGAGGTCGCCACCGCGCACCCCGAGGCGGCGGTGCTGGTGATGACGTACTGGAACCCCGTCGACCGCTACGGCGTGGCGCGGTTCGCCGCCGACCTGGCCGCGGCGGGCGGGGCCGGGTGCATCCTGCCGGACCTGCCGGTGGAGGAGTCCGAGGAGTGGCGCAAGGCGGCGGGCGAGCACGGGCTAGACACCGTGTTCGTGGTCGCGCCGAGCAGCAAGGACGAGCGGCTGGCCGAGGTCACGGCGGCGGGCAGCGGGTTCGTGTACGCGGCCGCGGTGATGGGCGTGACCGGCACCCGCTCGGCGGTCGGCTCGATGGCCGAGGACCTGGTCGCCCGGACCCGGGCCACGACGGACCTGCCGGTCTGCGTCGGGCTCGGGGTCTCGAACGCCGAGCAGGCGGCCGAGGTCGCGCGGTTCGCGGACGGCGTGATCGTGGGGTCGGCCTTCGTGAAGCGGATCCTGGCGGCCGGGGACGACGAGGCGGCGGCGCTGGACGGCGTGCGGGCGCAGGCCAGGGAGCTGGCGGCCGGTGTCCGGAGCCGCTGACGCGCGGTAGACCTGCGGTGCCCGACGGCCCGTCACTCCTCCGGAGTGGCGGGCCGTCGGCGTCGGCG
>NZ_JAFLNG010000740.1 GCF_017427025.1 Streptomyces sp. FH025 | reverse complement strand
ATCTCGGCGAGGGTGTCGGGGTCGAGGGTCGGTCGGGCCGGGGCAAGGCCGAGGACATCCTCCAGGAGACCCTGCTGCGCGCCTGGCAGCACCCGGAGGCGCTGACCGGCGGCGCCGAGCGCAGCCGCCCGTGGCTGTTCACCGTCGCCCGGCGGATCGCGATCGACCACTACCGGATGGCCGCAGCCCGGGCCAAGGAGGTGATCGGCGAGCCGGTGGAGGACCGGCCGCTCGCCGACGACCCGTACGAGCAGGTGGTGGTCGCCCGGGACATCGCGCTGGCGCTGCGGCGGGTGCAGAAGCACCACCGCGAGGTGCTGGTGGAACTGCACATGAAGGACCGTTCGGTGCTGGAGGCCTCGGCGCGGCTGGGGCTGCCGCCGGGGACGGTCAAGTCCCGGAACTTCTACGCCGTCCGGGCCCTGCGGCCGGTGCTGGCGGCCGAGCACGGGTACGCGCCGGTCAGTCGGTGAGCCCGGGGCGCCCGGTGCGCAGGTCCAGCGAGGCCTCCAGGCTGGTGGTGAAGGAGCTGGTGTAGCCGGCCCGCCGGTCGTGGCGGCGGAAGCGGTCGAGGGCCGAGCGCAGCCGGGCCCGGACCTCCGGTTCGCGGCCCCGGGTCACCAGGTGGGCGGCGTAGGACTGTTCGGCGACCGAGTGCAGGTAGAGCAGGCCCGCCTCCTCGCACGCGGCGAGCAGCCGGTGCCAGGCGAGGTCGGCGGCGTCGTCCCGGACGGTCGGCGGCAGGACCTGGGCCTCGGTCAGCAGCGACCACAGGTGGACCTGGGTGACCGGGCCGGCCGGCAGCAGCTCCCTGGCCTCCCGGGAGCGGCGTTGCGCGGCCTCCGGGTCGCCGGTGGCCAGGCCCACCCAGCCCTGGTGGACCAGCGCGTCGACCAGGCGCCTGCGGTCGCCGGAGTCGACGGCGAGAGCGGTCGCCGAGGCGGCCAGCCGTCCGGCCTCGGCGGCGTCGCCGAGCATCGCGGTGACCAGGGCCAGGGTGGCGAGCGCCCGGATCCGGGCGGAGACGGCGGCCGGTCCGTGCGCCGACTCGGTGGCGGCCACCGCCCGGCGGGCCGCCTCGGCCGACTCCGGTCGGCGTTCGAGCGCGACCAGGGCCTGGGCCCGGCAGTTGTGCAGGAAGGCCACCGCGGCCGGGTCGCCGCAGCGCTCGGCCGCCGCCAGTCCGGTGTCCGCGCGCTCCAGCCAGTCGGTGAAGCGGCTGGCGCCGTAGTAGAGCGAACCAGTGGTCAGGGCGAGCCGCCAGACGCGGTCGGGGTCGGTGTCGGCGTCGCCCAGCAGTGCGCGGATCGCGGGCTCCTCGGCCTCGAACCAGTCGAGCGCGGTGCGGATGTCGGCGGCGGCCGGCACGGCGTACGACGGGCGGGCGGCGGCGCCCTCCTGACCGGTGGCGTCCTCCCGGCCGGCGGCGCCATCCTGACCGGCGGCGCCATCCTGACCGGCGGCGTCCTCCCGGCCGGCGGCGGCGTCCTCCTGACCGGGGTCGAGGTAGCCGCCGCAGTGCTGGAGCGCGGCCTGGTAGTAGTCCAGCAGGCGTTCACGGGCCTGCCGGCGGAGCGGCTCCGGTTCGGCCGCGAGCAGGTCCGCGCCGAACAGCCGGACCAGGTCGGTGCGGTGGTAGCGGCCGGGGGCGGTGCCGGTGAGCAGGTGGTGGGCGGCCAGCTCGCCGAGCGCCCGGTGGGCGGCGGAGGGGTCGGTGCCGAGCAGTGCGGCGGCGGCGAGGGTGTCCACCTCGCGGCCCGGGTGGACGGCGAGGAGGGGAAGCAGATGGGCCGCTTCGGTGGAGAGCCGGCGATGCGTCAGCCTGAGCTGGGGGCCGATGCCGGTGGTGCCGTCGACGTCCAGACCGGCCAGCCGGTGGCTCTCGTCGGCGAGTTCGGCGGACAGCTCGGCGATCGTCCAGTCCGGGTGGGCGGCCAGCCGGGCGGCGGCGATCCGCAGGGCGAGCGGCAGGTGCTCGCACAGCCGGGCGAGTTCGGCCACTGCCTGCGGCTCGGCGCGCACCCGCTCGGGGGTGAGCAGGTGCTCCAGCAGGCGCCGGGCCTCGCCCTCGGGCAGCGCGGTCAGGCGCAGCAGGGCGGCGGCGTCGGTGGCGACCAGCTCCTCCAGCGAGCCGCGTCCGGTGACCACGGCGGCGCAGCCCGGCCCCTCGGGCAGCAGGTCCGCGAGCTGCCCGGCGCCGGCGGCGTCGTCCAGGACCACCAGCAGGCGCCGGCCCCGGGTGCGTTCGCGGTAGAGCGCGGCGCGTCCGGCCCGGTCGGCGGGGACGGCGTCCTCCGGGACGCCGAGCGCGCGCAGGAAGCGGCCGAGGACGACCTCGGGGCGGGCCGGTCCGGCCGGGTCCAGGGCGCGCAGGTCCGCGTACAGCAGACCGTCCGGGAAGCGGGCGGCGGCCCGGTGCGCCCAGGCGGTGACCAGGGCGCTCTTGCCGACCCCGGCCGGGCCGACCACCAGGGCCGGCCCGCCGGTGGCCCGGTCCGGGGCGCAGACGCGGTCCAGCCAGTTCAGCTCGGCCTCCCGGCCGATCAACTCGACAGCTTGCCGGGGAAGTTGCCGCGGAGTCGGGAGGTCCGTATCGGCGGCCCGGGGAGCGCTGGGCGGCGCCTCCACCTGGTCGTCCGCCGGGCTGTCCGCCAGCACCTCGGCGAGCGCCGCCTGGAGCACGGCCCCGGGGCGGATGCCCAGCTCCCGGTCCAGCCGCAGCCGCGCCCGGTGGTAGGCGTCCAGTGCGTCGGCGGGCCGCCCGGCCTGGTGCAGACAGCGCATCAGCAGCGCCACCGGCTCCTCGCGCAGCCCGTCCCGGCGGATGCCCTGCTCCAGCACCGCGACGGCCGCCGCCCCGGAGCCCCGGCGCAGCCGCAGCCCGGCCCAGCGGAGCACGGCGGAGGTGTAGGACTGCTTCAGCTGGTCCACCGCGGCGGCGTGGAGCGGGGTGTCGGGCAGGTCGGCCAGGGCCTCGCCGCGCCACAGCCGCAGCGCCTCCTCCAGCAGCGCGATCGCCTCCGCGTCGTCCCCGCGCCCGGCGTGCTCCTCGGCCCGGGCGGCCAGCGCCTCGAAGCGCAGCGCGTCGACCTCCTCGGCGGGCCCGGCCAGCAGATAGCCCGAGGCCCGGGTGTGCAGCTCGAACGGCGTGTCGGCGAGCACCTTGCGCAGCGCGGCCACGTGCCCCTGCACGGCCGGGCGGGCGCTGGCCGGCGGCCGGTCGCCCCACAGCAGCTCGCAGAGGCCGTCCACGGTGACGACGCGCCCCAGCCGCAGCGCCAGCAGCGCCAGGACCGCTCGCCGCTGCGCCCCCGCCAGCGTGGCGAAGCCGGCCTCCGCGGCCCGCAACTCCACCGGCCCGAGGAGCCGAATCCGCACCATTACCCCCGTATCGCCACACCCGGAACCCGAGGGCGGCCCTCGGGGTGGAGCAGTGTAGTGCGAACACCTGTCCGGTCCGCGCCAGTGCGCCCACGGCCCGCCGGGCCCCCGCCGGAGGGGACGCGCCGGGGTGCGGCGGTGGTTCCGGCCGGTGGCGGCGATCGGCCGGGCCGGTACGGGCTGACGTGAAACACCAGGTCGCGCCTATTCTCGGGCGCGGGAACACCCCGCCGCGGGCGGGACGGGGGAGAGGGAGGG
>NZ_JAFLNG010000074.1 GCF_017427025.1 Streptomyces sp. FH025 | reverse complement strand
ACAGTGACACTGGATCGAGCGGTCTCTGACTGTTCATCAGGCGGGCGTAGTTTAATGGTAGAACATGAGCTTCCCAAGCTTAGAGCGCGAGTTCGATTCTCGTCGCCCGCTCCAGCAGTAAAGCCCCAGGTCAGCGACCTGGGGCTTTCGCATTGTCCAGACCAATCCGCCGCCGTCGCGCCAGATCCGTGCCAGAAGCCGGGGAGACACAGACTGGGGTAGCGGTCAGGCCGGTTCGTCGGCTGCGGTGAGCGCGGGCGGCCAGTCGGCGGGGAGCTCGTCGGTGATCGGGGCGTAGAGGCGCAGGGTGACCGTGAACTTGCCGCTGGTCGGGATGGGCAGCCAGTTGGCGGTCTGCAGGTCTTCGTCCGCGGGCGGGTCGGCCTGGATGTAGAGGGTGGTCGCGCCGTCCGGGCCGGTCAGCGGCTCGGCGAAGTGGCCGACGGCGTAGATGTCGTCGGCGTTGGCGACGAGGAAGCTGTCGGCGTCGTACGCGGTCAGCGACCAGAAGGCTTCCACGGGCGGCAGCTGGCCGGCGGGGAAGGTGAGGGTGTAGGCGATCTGCGCGCCGGTGTCGTCGGCGGCCTGCGCGCTCGCCGTGGGGTAGAGGGCGTCCTTGGGGAGGTTGGCGCCGAGCCCGATCGTGGCGACGTAGGCGCGCTGCACGTAGTCGGTGCCGTAGTAGCCGATGTCGGTGGTGAAGAACGTCCAGCCGTTGACAGGCGTGGGGCCCTGGTGGTGCTTGATGAGCTCCAGGCCCTCGGCCTTGGCGCGGTCCAGGACCTCGGGGTCGGGCAGCCGGTCCTGGTCGTAGGGGTGGACGCCCAGCTCGGCGAGGAGGGCGGAGGTGCGGTCGTCCGGCGGGTTGAGCGGGGTGCGGTTGAGCAGGGCGGCGAGCTCGTCGAAGAACTCGGGCCCGCTGAGCTGGGTGATCACCTCGGAGGGCGGGTTGGTGGACAGGTCCGGGTCGTAGGTGCCGTTCGGGGGCACGTAGCTGCCGTTGTCGGGCCACGCGCTCAGCGGCAGCAGCCGCATCTGGTCCTGGTAGCCGACGACGGTCTGGACTTCCTGATCGCTGTCGTTGTGGAGCTCGGTGCGTCCGATCAGCCAGACGGTGTTCGTCGGCATCGGCAACTGCTGGAGGCCTTCGGGGAGTTCGCCCTGCCAGTCGGGGCCGGTCAGCGCGTAGGCGTAGACGTCGACGCCCTGCGCCTGGTCGAGGACCGGGACGGCGATCGGGTCGATGCTGCTCGGGTCGGCGACGGTGTTCGACCAGGAGTCCATCAGCTGCATGAGCCAGTAGCGGCCCTCGTCCATCACCGGCACCTCAAGCACGATCGGCTCGGCCGTCAGGTCCAGCCACGCCTGGGTGTAGAGCGTGTCGACGTTCGGCCGCACCACGTCCTTCGACTCCGGGGTGGGCAGCGTGGAGTGCTGACAGAACTGGTTGACCGGCGCCTGCGTCGCGTTGACCTGCTCGGTGTTCGTCTGGAGCCGGCGGGTCAGCTCCATCATGATCAGCGCGTAGCCGAAGACGTACAGGTCCGTCGCGCCGCCCTGCGGGTCCTGCGGCTGAGAGGTCGGTATGGCCATGTGATCGTCCGTTCCGGTCGGGGGTTGGAGCAGCGACGCTAACGGCCGGCCCGGAGTAGCCACAGCGACGGAACAAGCCGATGTGATGGTGCTTCACAAATGGAATCTTTGATTCCCCTTGCCTCGCCAGCCACAGCAGCCACATGCCCGCGCCGGACGACGGGAGTGGGCGGCCCTCGGCGGATGGTGCCGCCTCGTGAGGTGCCGGGCCGGCCGCTGGCGGCGTATCCGCTCGTCGTCGCGCGTATCGTGGCCGTCTCTCAACTCCTCTGAGATGACGTATCGTTGGCGAACGATAGTCAGTCTGGCGTCGTGTCCGATGCGAGGCCCGAGTGGCGCGATTCGGTCGGCGGCATTCGAAGCACGGCACTCGCGGTCAACTCGACGACGCCGATCGAGCGAGCCGAGAACCTGACGTCGCGCCAGCCGCCGGAATCCGGAGAAAAAGAAGTCCGGTTGTGGACACTGTGCGATGATCGCCGTCGGTAGCGCACCCCACAAAGCCCCAGGCGTGACCATCGGTGGCTGAGTGCGACGGGGCCCCGCCGACGAGCACCGTGAGGCGGGTGAATGCGCTCCCCCGAAACCCCGCTTCACCGCGCCGGACCAGAACCGCCCGTCGTGGCGCGACCCACCCCCTCGTGAAGGGCGTTCATGTCTCGTCCCACCTTGACTGCGATTCCTGCCCGCCGCACCGCGGCGCTGCTCGCCACAGCGACCACCACGTTCGGCCTGCTGGCCGGCGCGAGCCCGGCTCACGCCGCCTCCGCCGTGCAGATCGCCGGCCCGGCCGGGCCCGTGCCGGCGAACACCCCCTACACCGTCACCATCGACGTCCCCAACACCAACCCCATGCCCAACGCCAACGCCACCATGGTCAATGTCACGCTGTCCGGCGCCGCCGCCACCGTGACGTCCGCGAAGGCCTCTTCCCAGATCTGGGACTGCAACTTCTCGGCCGGGTCGTCCGGCATGTGCTGGAACCTCGCCAATCAGGCCACCCCCTCGTCGCTCACCCTCACCGTCCTGCCGACCGCGGCTGGGACCGTCACCACCCTCGCCGACGCCCGCAACGACATGAACCAGGCGGTGGGGAGCGACACCCTCAACACGCAGGTCGAGGCTCCGGCTCCGGTGGTGACCGGGCTCGCGCCCGACCACGGCCCGCAGGCCGGCGGCACCACGGTGACCCTCACGGGCAGTCACCTGACGGGGGCGACCGCGGTCAGCTTCGGCTCAACGGCGGCCACCTCGTTCACGGTTGACAGCGACACCCGGATCACCGCCACCGTCCCCGCCGCCAGCACCGCAGGCACCGTCGACGTCACCGTCACCACCCCCGCCGGCACCAGCGCGGCCGGGAAGTACACGTACGAGGCTCCGGCGCCGGTGGTGACCGGCCTGGCGCCCGACCACGGTCCGCTGGGTGGCGGCACCACGGTGACCCTCACGGGCAGTCACCTGACGGGGGCGACCGCGGTGAGCTTCGGCTCAACGGCGGCCACCTCGTTCACGGTTGACAGCGACACCCGGATCACCGCCACCGTCCCCGCCGGAAGCGCTCCGGGCGCCGTCGATGTCACCGTCACCACCCCCGCCGGCACCGGCGCGGCTGGGAAGTACACCTACCAGGACCCGGCGACGACCGGCTCCTACGTCTTCTCCCAGACCTCCGACCCCACGTCGGGTTCGACGGTGAAGACGGGTGACAAGGTCACCTACACCGTGACCGTCGCCCAGAAGGGCGCGGACGAGGTCAAGGGCGCGACCGTGACCGACGACCTGTCGAAGGTGCTGGACGACGCCGCCTACAACGGCGACGCCAAGGCCACCTCCGGCACCGCCGAGGTCAAGGACGGGAAGCTGACGTGGACCGGCGACCTGCCGGTGGGCGGCAGCGCGACGGTCACGTACTCCGTGACCGTCAACGGCAACGGCGACCACCAACTGCACACCGCCGTCACCACGCCGGACGACAAGCGCGGCACCTGCGACACCGAGAAGGGCTGCGCGACCGACCACACGGTCCAGGCCGCAAGCACCCCCTCGCCCACGCCGACGCCCACCGACGGCGGCCAGACGCCCGGTACTCCCGTCCCCGGTCCGTCGACCACCGAGGGCTCGTCGACCCCCTCCACCCCGTGGACGTCGCCTGACACCCAGGCCCCGGCAGCCTCAGCACCCTCGCAGGCATCGGGCGTCCTCGCCAGCACCGGCACCACCGCGTTCACCACGGCGGCGACCAGCGGCGCCCTGCTGGTGCTCGGCGGCCTCACCATCGCCCTCAGCCGCCGCCGGCGCCGCCACGGCTGAACCAGCTGAATCCGAGAGACGACGGGGTGGCCGTGGCAACCAGCCACGACCATCCCACCAGCTCATAGCCAGGTGGCGGCACCGAACCCCGGGCGCTGTTCGCGGCCCGTACGATCGGTGGCCTTCGAGTCAGTAGCCGCTCTGCAGCAGGTAGTCGGCCAGCTACTCCACGGCCATCGCCGCGTTGCCTGGCTACTGCTTGTCGCCGTACACGCCGATCAGGATGACCTGGTTCGTCCTGACCAGGACGGCGCCGTTGGCGCCGGTCTTGCCGTAGATCGGCAGCTTTGCGGCCCTGGATCAAATGTTCCTCTCCGGCGCTCCGCTCGCTGTTCGGCCGGGAGAGCGCTGCTGACGTTCGGCAGCCGGGCGGAACAGCCGTGGTGACGCTTTGCCGAACGCTTGCCTGACGCGCCTCCCCGACCTCGGGCGGGAGGCGTGCTGCGGTACGGGGATCAGAAGCAGGCTTACGCCTCGCGGACTTCCGTCGCGGGGCCGTGTGGAGGCCGGCGGCGGGTGCGGATGTCGTCGGAGATCTTGGTCTGCTGCTCCTCGGTGGAGTGCTGGTAGATCAACGCGGCGCGGGGGGAGTTGTGGCCCATGAAGGCCATGGGGTCCCGGAGGCTGGCGCCGGTGCTGGCGGCGAGGACGTTGCCGGTGTGGCGGAGATCGTAGAAGCGGAGGTGGTCGAGCCCCAGCTTCTTGCGGACCCTGCGCCACTAGCGGCCGAAGGTCGAGCGGCGGAAGGGGGCGCCGCGCTCGCCGATGAACAGAAGTCCGTCTTCTCCTTTCTGGGCGTACCAGCGCAGGTGCCGCTCGAACTCCGGGAGGAGCTCGGGTGGGATCCGGAGCGCCCGCTTGCCGGCCTCGAACTTGGGGTCGCCCACGGCCCGTTCGCCGGTGCAGAGTTCGGGGGCCGCGCGGCGGATCAACACGACTCCCTTCCCCAGGTCGACGTCGCGGCGGCGGAGCTCGGCCTGCTCCTCCGGGCGCAGGGCCATGAAAGCGGCGATGAACACCATCAGCTGCCAGCGCGGGCTTATCAGTTCGGCGAGCCGGAGCACTTGCTCGATGGTCGCGTGGGGCCGCTCGGCGGCCACCTCCTTGCCACCGACCGTCCTGCACGAGTTGATGGCCGGCTGGCTCGGTGCCGAGGTCGGCGACTACCACCACCACGTTGACTCCCTGCACCTGTACGCCCAGCACCAGGACACCGCCTGGCACCTGGCCCCGGACGCGCCCGCCGCCCTGCTCGTCGACGGCCAACTCGCCGGGTTCGTCGAGGAGGAGAGGCTCAGCGCGGTCAAGCACGACAAGAGCTACCCGGCCAAGGCCATCGACTGGCTCCTCGCCGAGACGGGCCTGACCCGCGCCGACATCGGCACCGTCGCCTACAACTTCACGCCGCAGAACTACCTGCGGGCCATCCCCGCCGCACTCGCCCACGCCGTATGGCCCACTACCTCGGCGCGCGCCCTGCCGAGGGCCCGGTCGTTCGCCCAGGTCGCCGCCAACACCCGCCAGCGCCTGACCTGGCTGGCCGGCAACTTCCCGAACGCCACCATGCAGCCCGTCCTGCACCACCGCGCCCACGGCCTCTACGCGTTCGCGGCGTCCGGCTACGAGGAGGGCACCGTCATGGCCTTGGCCGCCCTCGGCGACCCGAAGCGCTTTCGGGCCCTGTTCACCAAGGCCGTCCGGCTCACCACCAACGGCTTCACGCTCGACCACCGGCTCACCGCCCTGCGGGTCATGGACCGCCGCTACCCCCGGCTGACCGCCGCCTTCACCGCGCTCACCTGCCCACCGCGCCGACCGGAGGAGGAGGTCGCCCAGGTTCACGCCGACCTCGCCGCCGCCCTCCAGGAACGCACCGAGCAGGTGATGCTGCACCTCGCGCGGATCGCCCGCGAGCGCACCGGCGCCCGGCTGCTGTGCGTGGGCGGCGGGGTCGCGATGAACTGCGTCAGCATCGGCAAGATCATCGCCTCCGGGCTGTTCGACGAGGTCGCCGTCCCGCCCGCCCCCGGGGACTCGGGCACCGCGATCGGCGCCGCAGCCGCCGTCCACCTCGACCGGCACGGCCACCTCCCCGCCGGGCTCGCCCGATCCTGCTACCTCGGCCCATCCTTCCCCGGCCTGAAACTGCCCGCCGAGCCAAGGCCCGGAATGACCGCACGCCGCCTGGACGACGTGGCCGCCTTCGCGGCCCGCGAGCTGGCCGAGGGCACGATCATCGGCCTGTTCCAGGGCGGTGTGGAGGCCGGGCCCCGGGCGCTCGGGCACCGCTCGATCCTCGCCTCCCCGCTACGGCCCGGCGTCGCCGACCGGCTCAACTCCACCGTGAAGTTCCGCGAGCCGTTCCGTCCGTTCGCCCCGGTCGTCCTAGCCGACAAGGCCGCCGACTACTTCACCCTCGGCCAGGAAGCGCCGTTCATGTCGATGGCCTCCCCGGTCACCGACCTGGCCCGCCAGATGATCCCGGCGATCGTCCACACCAACGGCACCGCGTGGGTGCAGACCCTCACCCCCAGGGACAACCCGCTCCTCGCCGACATCCTGACCGCCTTCGCCGAACTCACCGGCGTGCCCGTGCTGATCCCGCCCGAGCTTGTTCGAGTCGGCGGGGAGCGCGATCTGCTCTGAGTCGCCATTGGCACGGGTGACTCCGAGCAGTACCGTTGGGCTACTCGGTCTCGTCACCGTCCGCGTTGTCCTCTTCGGGAATCTCTCCGTTCTCGTCGATCTCAGGTTGGACGTCGATCACTTGGGTGCCGCGGTAGTACCGCCAGACACTCGGGTAGTCACGTCGGCCGTCGGGGTACATGATCACGCGGCCTGGGAGGACGGCAATCTGCCAGTCGTCCGGGAGCGCTGCGGCGATGATGCTGAAGAGCTGCGCGACCGTCATATCGGACAAGGGGAGTTCCACCTCCGCCTTGTATGCGTTGCCCGTTTCCTTCTTCTGGTAGCGGAAGGTGTAGGGGGCGTCCTTGCTCACGCGCGCCAGAAGCCTTCCGAGCGGCATCGGTCCAGGCTTGAGGCCGGTGATCACGCGATCCAGGTCGATCGGGAACTTGGCGTCGAAGTGTTTGCGGCTGACGACGGTGTCGTCACGTCGCTTGCCAGGATCATTGTTGCCGAAGCCGTTGTTGTTCCACGGGATCTGCTTCTTCTGCTTGTAGTGCTTGATCAGAAGCTTCTCGGGGGCAAGCGCCGAGAAGTCCTCATCTACGTACAGGCAGGTGAAGAACATCTCGTCCTGCGACACCCCCTGCCGGCCGGACACCTTCCTGAGATGCTTGAGGATCCGCTGGGGCAACGACTTCTCTGCCTTACCGACGTAGACGAACCCAGTGTCCTCGTCGCCATCGACATCACTCTCGCGGTGGAGCTGGTAGACGCCTGGACGCTCCTCCAACTCCTCCAGCGCGGCTGCGGTGAGAGGAGCCGGAGTAAGGCAGTCGAGCGCCTCCGCTAGCTGATCACCGAGAGCCTTGGTGATGCTGAGCCTGAAGCTGTCGTGGTAGGTGCCCTGGCCTATGAGCCTGGCCGCCTGCGTCATCCGCGCTCCTTCATCCGCGATGGTGATCATCTGAACCCTAGGACTCCGCAGAATCTCCGGCGACCGGTTCGGGTCAATCACTCCCAAGATCGACAACTCCGCGGTATAGTTTCTACATGGTTGACCAGCCAGAAGAGACAAAGAAGCCGCGCACGAGCGTCGAGCTGTTCGCGGGCGGCGGCGGACTTGCCATGGCGGTCCACCAGGCCGGGTACCGGCCACTCCTGTTCAACGAGTTCAACTCGCGCGCCTGCGAGACGCTGGAGGCAAGCGCTCGGAAGACGCTTGGCGAGTTCGGGATCGAGCGCACCGACTCCAAGAAGCCGCGGCCCCCGGCGATCGGCGAACCTGCGCCGCTCTCGCCCAGGGATGTCGTAGACCTCGACCTCACCGCGTTCGCTGGACAGGTGGACGTGCTCGCCGGAGGGCCGCCCTGCCAACCGTTCAGTGCTGGCGGCGTCGCCAAGGGTGACGAGGACAAGCGGAACATGTTCCCAGCAATGTTCAAGGCCATTCGGGAGATGCGCCCGAAGGTCGTGATCTGCGAGAACGTACGAGGACTGCTGCGCCCGTCCTTCGAGGAGTACTTCAAGTACATCCAGCGCGAGCTCACGCTGCCCTTCGAGGAGCGTGTGGACAAGGATCCCTGGCAGTACCACAACGAAAAGCTCAAGGGCATCATCGATCGTCTTTCGGAGGACGACGAGAATGCAGAGCACTACCGGGTCCGCGTCTTCAAGGTCAACGCTGCTGACTACGGGGTCCCCCAGATCCGCAACCGTGTCGTCATGGTGGCTTTCCGAGCGGACTTGCCGATTGACGCGGACGAGTTCTTCGAGGAGCACTCGAAGCGACGTTTCTCCAAGGAGGCGCTGCTGCTGTCGATGCGGGACGAGGATGGCGCCTATTGGCGTCGGCACGACCACGTGAAGCCTCACGTCCGTGACAAGGCCCGGGGGGGCATCGACAAGAAGGTCCGGCCGCGTGACGGTGAGGAGGAGCTTCCCGCTTGGCGAACGCTCCGCGACGCGATCCAGGGATACGGAACAGACGTGAGGCTGCCCGCGCTTCCCGAGATCGACCTGAATCGCCTGGACCGCAAGACGGAGCAGGCCGCCCACTTGGGAATCACCGGCCACATCGGGTGGCCCGCCGCGAGGATCTATAAGGGGCACACACCCAACGAGCTCGACTTGCCCGCGAAGACCGTCAAGGCCGGCGTCCACGGCGTGCCCGGGGGAGAGTCAGTCATGCTGCTTGACGACCGGGAGCCCGACTCTAAGTCGGCAGACGGATACACCCACCTGCACCGCTACATGACCGTCCGAGAGACTGCCCGTGTGATGACCTTCCCTGACGAGTGGGTTGGCTGCGGTCCTCGCGGTGAGCAGATGCGGCAGCTTGGCAACGCAGTTCCGGTCGTTCTCGGAGAGTACTTCGCCAACGCGGTCTCCAAGGCGCTCGACGACGCGGGAGAGTAAGGTCATGCCACAGCCAGGGGGAGGGGGACACTGGAAGCAGCAGCTCCCCCCGGAACGCGCGTACAAGCGCCGCGCGGGCGCAGTGGCACCCTCCGTCGAGCAGGATCGTGCGGCGGGTGGTCGTCACTGTCGGAGTGTCGCGCTCGACGATGGGCGTCTCGCACGGGCTTCGATCAGCCTGCGGCTTTACCGGAGGACTCGCCGCGTCCGGGCCTACCTGCGCTGGTCGCAGGATGGTGGGACTCAGGAGCGGTACGTCTGCGAGGTCGAGCACGCCACGCGTACGGCGAACCTAGCGGAGGCATGGCGTCAGGCGCGGGCGAAGGGGCTACTCGCAGAGGAGCAGTTGCCGCCCGAGTCGAAGGCATCCTCGCTGGAGGTCCGTGCGTCGATGCGCGCCAACCGCAGCAAGGACACCGGGCCGGAGCTGGCCTTGCGTAGACTGCTCTACCAGCGGGGACTTCGCTATCGAGTTGACGCCCGACCGCTCGCCGAGGTGCGGCGGAGGGCGGACGTGGTCTTTCCCAGAGATCGCCTCGCTGTCTTCGTGGATGGCTGCTTCTGGCACGGCTGCCCGGAGCACTACCGCGCCTCTACGAAGAACGCCGACTTCTGGCGGGAAAAGATCGATGGCAACCGGGTTAGAGACGGCGAGACGAACCGCAAGCTGCTTGACGCGGGATGGACGGTCGTCCGGGTCTGGGAGCACGACGACCCGGCGGAGGCAGCCGAGAAGATCGTTCTTCTGCTGCGGGAGCGTCGTGCAGCAGGCGCGGGCGGCGAGACTACAACTGTCGCCCGTTGACCAGACCACTGACGGTGTCGCCCAGGAACCGAGGCACGGATCTGCCGTTGCTAAACGCGAGGAGGGGCTCACCGGAGTTGATCCCAGCCTCGACCAGGATGGCCATGGTGATTGGCTTGGTGTCATTCTGACTGACTGTCACTTCCGATGGGTCCGGATCGCGTGCTGAGTGTTACATGCGCCCCCCGAACGATGGTGCATCAGCCAACATAGTCCGGGTTCTCGATCATGGTTCGGTGTAGGTGTGCGAGGTCGATGCCGCAGTGCGCCGCGATGGCGTGCTGCCTCGCCTCATCCGCGCTGCTGAGCGTCTCGCCGTCCTGGGTGGTCACCACGATGGCCGGGCGGCTCTTACGGTCGACAGCCTGGTTAAGGGCGGCCCAAGCGAGATCACGGAATTGCGCCGGACGGCCCCAGCAGACGTATCGAGTCTCTGAGCCATCTGAGGCCAGGATGTTGTTGGGCTTGATGTCTAGCGTTCCGGGAACAGCGGACCAGCTGTTTCCGCAAGCGGCGCGCACGATCTCGTCGGTGCCGCGGAAGCGTCGGGTGACGTAGGGGACGTACTGGCCGATACCTTCCTTCGCGCGACCGTACTCCTTCATCGCCACGTCCTTGATCCAGTCCATAGCGGCCTTATCGCCCACGAAGCTCGTGAGCACGACGCCGATGCGGGGATCGGAGTACCACTGACGGTAGTACTCGGTTCTTTGAGGATTCGTCAGGAAGTCCCAGCGCAGCTCTTCGGCCTGCTTGTAGATCCTCAGGAGGAGCTGCTTTCGGGTTTCGTCGGGCAGCTGAAGGCGGGCCATTGAAGCGTCTTACTCCCAAGTCGTCGGGGTCGGCGGGAACTGGAGACGGTATTCGTCGTACGCGGTTTCCAAGCTTGCCGCATCCTTGATCCACTCGTCCATAAGCCCAGCGACACGCTGGTCGTTGAAGTCGATCTTCGACCGGCTGATTCGAGGCAGGGTCTCCATCGCTCCATCGCCCTCCAGAGAGCGCCGGAGGTTGAGGGCCGCTGCAATGCGTCGCAGGTCGCTCACGAAGTCGAGCACCGTCACCCGGTCCTTGCCCTCACGCAGGCGCAGGCCACGGCCGAGCTGCTGCACAAAGATCCGCCGTGAGTGGGTGACACGGGCGAAGCAGAGGATGTTCACATCGGGTACGTCGACTCCTTCGTTCAGGATGTCCACGGAGGTGAGGATGGGGACCTCGCCCGATCGGAAGGCCAGGAGGCGATTCTGCCGCTCTCGTTTGGCCAGTCCCGCGTGGATGGCCATGGCTCCAGGCCATAGCGGAGCGCGGCGCAGCAGGTCGGCCAGGCGTTCAGCGTGTTCGATGGTGCGGCAGAAGACGATGGCGCGAGGCTTGGTCGTGGTGGCCCACACGGACGCGAGCTCGTCGCGCACGGCTTCGTCCCTCTGAGGCAAGAAGAGTTGGGCGTTCAGCTCAGCAAGACCGTAGGAGTGCTCGCTGGCCGCGCGAACAACGTCCCAGTTGATGTTGTCGACGAACAACCGGTAGTCGACTTGGGCAAGGTATCCGCGGCGCATGCCTTCTTCGATGCCGAGCCTGAAGCTCGCAGGGCCGAAGTGCTCAGTGATGTCGTGCGAGTCCCCACGCCATGGTGTGGCAGTGACCCCGAATTGGCGTGCGTCGCCGAGAAGACGGAGAAGCTCGTCATATTGACCATCAGCACCGAGGTGATGGGCTTCGTCGACCATGACGAGGTCGGGCCGAAAGCCGAAGCGTGCGGCGTTGAGGGCTGAACCCAGCGTGGCGCACGTGAGGCCGGACAGATCGTCGGGCCGCGTGTCGCCGGTGAACAGCCGGGTCGGGACGGTCTTGGGGAGATGCCGCCAGAGGGCCCGTTCGAGTTGCTGGACCAAATCCTTGGCGTGTGCCACCACCAGGACCCGATCGGCGGGTCGGCGGCGCAGGTGTGCACCGATGACTTCGCCGCCGACCACGGTCTTGCCCAGACCCGTGGCGAGGACCAGCAAGGCCCGTGCGCTTGCTTCCAGATCCCGTTCCAGGGCCTGGATCGCCTCTGCTTGATACGGGCGGGGTGTGATCACTCCGAATCGATCGGGGACCTTTTCAAAGCTGGCGTTGAGATCCGCTCCGCTCCACAGCAGAATCTGCGGGCCCAGGCGCGCGAGATCGGCCGTACGCCGGCGGGCATCGGGGCTGAACCGCGTATTCGTCACCACGACGGCGCGATGGGCATGGTAACTGTCACGAGCTCGGGCGACCTCGTCGACGGCGTCCGATCCCACCGCGTCGCGGAGCTTCCACTTGCACTGGATGACCCAAAGCTGGCCCTGGCGGCGTGCCAGGATGTCACCACCCTCGTCGCCGGAGCCGTCGATGTTGACGACGTCCGTGAACTGGAGATGCCAGAGCAGTCGCTCGATACGCCGCGGGAACTGCAGAGGGCCGGCATCGGCGAGAGAGCGTGCGGCCAGGAAGCCCGTCATGACCGTCCCTACACCACGGCGACGAGGTCGCGGGAGACCAGGCGGCAACTGGCCCGGAAGCGCGCGAGCTCGTCTGGGTCTAGCTTGGGCCGGTGCTGCTCAAGCAGCGCGAGGTCGCTCAGCGGACTGATCAGGCGGTCCAGCGCGAGTTCACGGGCGCTGGCGTCCGGGAGTGACCGGTAGGGCCGTGCGAACACGCGGCCGTCCATGAACGCTTCCGGGGTTCCTTGCAGGACCCGGATCACCGCGCTGGCGGGAACGTACCGGATGAAATCGCCCTTTGCGATGGCCTCGTCCCAGGACGTTGAGGCCGCTTCCAGCGCGAAACGCCGTTGAGCCGCGAGCCGTTCGTCCTCTGCAAGCTGTTCCCAGTGCGTCGCGGCATCCTCCGCGACGATGGATGCCATGGCCGAACGGACCTGCTCCAGCAAGTGTTCGGCCTCGTCAGCCATCGCGGCCGGCGTCAGCCGGGGGCTGGAGGAGCCGTCCTTCAGCTTCCCGACGATCTCGGACAAGGGGATGTCCGTGCGGTCAGCGCGCACCCTCATGTGTTCCGCCAGTTCGACCATGGCCAGGTCACGCATGTCAGAGCCATGTTCGCGGAAAAGCGGATGTTCGGTATCGATGTAGATCTCGACCTTTGGCGCGCGGAGCATCTTGGCGAAGACCGGCACCTCGCGGTCGTCGTCCAGCAGACGCTGACCTCGGACAGCCCAAGCTTCCAAGTCCACGCTGCCCAGTTCCCTGAGCGTGTAGTCGCCGCAGAGGTCCACGACGAGTGTGCCGTGCTCGCGGTAGCGCGCGAGACGTTCGAGCAGGGTCTCCTCGACCCTGCTCGGTGCAGGGTCGAGGTCGCTGAAGGTGGAGCTCACCCCCGGCACCGGTTCGGGACCTGCGGCCTCGGATCCAAACAGGGAGTCAATCTCGATGCCCGGCAGGATCTCCGCATCGTAGGGGGAGGGCTCGGGGCCGACCGGGTGGTCATGCTGGTAGGCGGCCTGGTACCAGATCTCGTCGCTCTGGTACTCGGGATCCCCCGCCCGGAAGCGTTCCGCCCATTCCCGGGCCTTGTCATGCAGGGCGGCGTTGCCGTCGCCTGGGATTAGGTAGTTCAGCCCAGGGTCGCGCCGACGGAATCCCGTGAACAGGAGAGCAAGGGGGCTGTCGTTCTCCGGCAAGCCGAGCCGCTTGGCGATCTGCGGGCGCAGGGGACTGCTCCCCCTCACGGCTCGGATCACCTGGCGCCATTCGTGGGTCTCGAACTCGAAGGCGGTCTTCTGGTAGTTCGGGCTCACGTGGTTGCAGTGGATCTCTCCGACGATTCGGCCCATAGGTGTCTTGTCATCGATCGGGTACTCGATCTCGGGCTCGGACAACTCGTCGTCGTCGCGCCACTCGAACACCCGCTTGTCCTTCACGAGGATCTTGCGCCCGTTGCGGAGGAAGTCGATGCCGTAGTCGGTCTTATGCACGTAGCGCTGGATGCCGAGCCAACCCCAGATCCGCCGCTCACGCGGCTCGATGCGGGGACTCTCGCACTCCTCGCAGACTTCGGCATCGAGGCTGCTCCAGTGGCCGCACACCGAGCACGCCTTCTTGTCGCTCAGACGATGGTCGATCCGCTGGATGGCATGGATAGTGACACCCTGCCGTGTCACAGAACGAGATTCGTCCCAGGCGCACGGCCGACGCGGAACCACCGCTGTGTTATTGACCGTCAGCAGAAAGCCCTTCTCCGCCAGCAGGTAGCTGTACACCTCTCCCAGCTTCTGACGGATCACCTTGTGAGTGTTGGGACGCTTCAAAGCGTCGTACTGATCGGACTTAAGATCGCTGATCGTCACGGTCGTCCCGTGGTCACCGGGATCTGACTTCGGGACCCGCCGGAACGGAGCTTCGTACTGTGAGGACTCGGCGAGCTGCGGGAGGTCGAGGACGACCTCGATCCAGTCGGGATCGCCGGCCTGGCTGGTACGCACCGTGGTGCGGCGTCCTAGGCGGGCGGTGCTGATGTTGAAGCCCATCCCAAAGAGACCGAGTGCGCCATGCCGGCTGTTACTTGTCCAGCCAGCGCTGATCGCGTTACTCACGGCTGCGAGGCTCATGCCGCGCCCGTTGTCCCGAACGGTGATCTCCGCCGTCGAACGATGCGTGTTGGCTGCGGGCAAGGAGATCGCCACGGTTGGCAGGTCCGCGCTCAGACCCGCCTCGCGAAACTCATCGAAGGCGTTGTCGACCAGCTCGGCCAGACACTGCCAGTGCGAGAACTCGATATCCCCAAGTACTCCGAGGATCCTGGGGTGCGGCATGACGTTGATGGACCCCGACGTAGTCACTTGCCCCTGCTCTCCCATATGCGCTCTTTGGACACCACCGCGCTGCCAGAGCCAGGCACGGCGGCGCCGTCCTTGGCTCACTCTCAGCGCGATCCCCGAATCACGGACGCCGATCCAACCGTAGCGGGTGAGACTGACAATGAAGGATCAAGTTCGCGCTCTGTACCCTTCCTTGGGTTCCATCTCGCTGATGCGCGGCTGATCGTAGGCGGAGTGCCAACATGTGGACTTTCCGCAATCCTTGCTTGGCGAGAGCAGGCGAGCTACCGGCTCCGTCAACACAGCGCCGGTGTGTGGGGCTATGGCCCGGGTGCTGAACGTGCCTCGACAGCACCGCAGGCCACCCACTACCGAAAGCCGCAGGTCATAGGACCTGCGGCTTTTGCGTTGTCGGGGCTGGGGTGGGGCGGGTGTTCAGGTTGGGCGGTCGATGTGGTCCGGGAGGGGGGTGCCCTCGTCGGGGCCGGGCCAGAAGCGGGGTGTCGAGCTGAACAGGCTGAGGTAGCCCTGGATGCTCTGCCTGAGGGCGAAGGTGAAGCCGTCGGCGGTTTCGGCGTAGCCGGCGCGTGGGGCGTCCTGCGAGACCTGCGTCAGCCAGTTGTTCTCCCGCCATGCGTCCAGGACGAGGTCGAAGTACCGGTCGGAGTCGGCGAGGGGGGCGCCGACCACCCAGTACGCGATGCTGTAACTCGCCGGGCCGTCGACTTCTTCGACGTCGGCGAAGTCGTTCTCGTAGCGCGAGGTGGTGCCGGCGGCGAAGGCCGCCTTGGGGAGGTCGGGATGCCGCCGCGCCAGCGCCGAGCCGGGTGGCAGGCTCCGGAGGGTGTCGGTGAGGTGGCGCAACAGCTGTGCGCGGGCTGCCTGTTCGGTCATGCTCGACACCATGGCACTGATCATGCCTGCACGGCGGGTGGAAGGCGAGGCCGGCGCCGCCCCCTTGCGGTGGCCCGCAAGGGGGGCGCGTGCACCGCGCCGCTCAGGCGCGGGTCGGTACCCGGCCCAGGGTGCGGATCGGGCGGGCGGCCAGCAGGGCGGTGGCGGTGAGGAGGGCGACCACGACGCCTACCACCAGGACCTGGTCGGTGCCGAAGGCGCTGACGGCGGGGCCGGCCAGCGCGCTGCCGATCGGGTACATGCCGACGGAGCCGGCGACCTCGTAGGCGTGCACGCGGTTGAGGACCTCGCCGGGCACCTGGGTCTGCACGCTGGTGGCCCACATGACGCCCCAGACGCCGATCCCCGCCCCGACCACGACCTGGGAGGCGGCGAGCAGCCAGACCGGCGCGCCGAGCACGATGCCGAGCGGGTAGAGCGGGTAGGCCATCATCGCCACCGCCCCGGCGGCGAGCGGCCGCGCCGGCTTGTAGCGGATCGCCAGCAGGCCGCCGGCCACGGTGCCCGCGCCCAGTGCGCAGTTGATCAGGCCGAAGGCGGTCGCGCCGTGCTTGGGCACGATGACGCTGGCGGCCACCGACAGCTGCGGCCCCCAGGACAGCACCGCGTAGACCATCCAGATCACGATCACGCCCCAGAGCCAGCTGCGGGAGCGGAACTCGTGCCAGCCGACGGCCAGGTTGCGCCACAGGCTCTCGCCGGCCGGCGGGGCGGGCACCACCCCGAGCCGGAGCGCGAACAGACAGACCGCGCTGGTCCCGTAGGCGACGGCGGAGATCACCATCACCCAGCCGGTGGCCCCGAGTCCGACCATGGCGCCGGCCAGCGCGGGGCCGCCCAGGCCGGTGAGCGCCTCGGAGGTGCGCAGCACCCCGTTCGCGCCCTGCACGTCCCGGGAGACCAGGGGGACGGTCGAGGAGGCGCCCGGCTGGAACATCGCGTTGGCGGTGCCGGCCACCACCAGCAGCGTGTACAGCTGCCAGAGGTGGTCGATGCCGTGGATGAACAGGAAGGCGAGCAGCACGTGGGCGACGAGGTTCGTCAGGTCGGCGCCGATCATCATCCGGCGGGCGGTGAACCGGTCGGCGAGCACCCCGCCGAACAGCACCAGGCCGGCGAACGGGCCCACCAGGAAGGCCATCGAGTAGCCCGCGCTGTCCAGGCCGTACCCGCCGCTCAGCAGACCGGCGGAGACCGCGACCGGCAGCATGGCCCAGCTGAGCAGGCCCGCGCTGCGGGCGGTGAAGTAGTACCGGAAGTTGCGGGACCAGATCGCCGGTTCACCGGTGGATGGTCTCCCGGTGGGAGCGTCCTGGATCTGTGGGGACGCTGCCGCGGGGTGGTCGGCCAGGCGCTCTTCCATGACTAGTCAAATCCCTTCCATAGATAGCTTCATCGGTCGAGCGGCCGCTCGCCGTCGGTGCCGGGAGACGCGGCCAGTTCCCCCACGGTGACCAGCTCCAGGCCGCGTTCGAGCAGGCCCTCGATGATCGACGGAAGGGCCAGGACGGTCTGGCCGCGGTCGCCGGCGCCCTCGTGCATCAGCACCACCGAGCCCGGCCCGGCGCCGTTCAGGACGTTCGCGGCGATCCGCTCCGGCCCCGGTCGAGTCCAGTCCCGGGAGTCCACGTCGAACATCGTCAGCGCGGTCGGATAGCCGTCGAGGGCGGCCAGTACCTCGGGGCTCAGCGCGCCGTACGGGGGCCGGAACCTGGTCGGGGTCTCGCCGGTCACCCGGGCCACCGCCTCCGCCGTCCGGTCGAGCTGCTCGCGCACCTGGTCAGGCGTCAGATCGGGCAGGAAGGGGTGCGACCAGGAGTGGCTGCCCAGTTCGTGGCCGGCCGCGGCGATCCGGCGCACCTCGTCGGGCATCGCCGCGACGTGGTGGCCGACGCAGAAGAAGCTCGCCCGGGCCCCGTAGCGGTCCAGGATCTCCAGCACCTGGCGGGTGTGCACCGGATCGGGGCCGTCGTCGAAGGTGAGCGCGACCCTGGGGGTGGACCGGTCGCCGTGCTCGAAGTAGCGGCCGGCCGCCGACAGCGCGGCCAGGACAGGGGCGCTGCGCCGCTCGGCCTCGGCGTAGTCGGCGGCGCGGCCGGTCAGGCTGCCACCCTCGGCGGTCACCCGGGCCAGCGCGTCGGGGGCCGTCCGGGCCTGTTCCGCCAGCCGTTCGGCCGGGACGGAGCCGAACCGCGGCCGCGGCGGCAGCTGCCACGGGTCCAGCCGGTACACCTCCAGGCCGGCCGCCGTCATCGGGCCGTCGAGCAGGCCGTTGGTGCTGTCCAGGACCACGGCCGGGGTCGGGCCGCCGTCCAAGTCCCGCAGCCAGGCGATGAGTTCGGCGACTTGCGCGCCGCCCCAGCCGCTCGGCTCCACCGCCCGGCGCCCCGTCTCGTCGACGACCTCGACCCGGTAGCCCTCGCCCGTCCACGCGATTCCCGCGTACCGCCTGGTCATTCGTCCCCCAGGGTGATCGCCGCGGCGACGACCAGCCGCTCGACGCCGCGCAGGAACCGCTCCATGTCGTCGCGGCTCAGGACGGCCGGGTCGGCGGTCATGGCGAGGTCCAGGGCGCCGGGGGCGGTCAGCACGTCCACCGCCATCGAGACGTTCACCCGGGGCAGGAACTCCGTCGGCCAGCTCAGTTCCGTCCGGCCGATCAGCTCGCTCAGCGCGGCTCGCGGCCGCTCGACGCTCTCGAACGGCCCGCTGCCCGGATCCCGGGTGTCGTTCCACCAGTACGAGTGGTCGGCCGCCTCGCCCCGTTCGACCAGCCGTGCCACCTCCCGCTCCAGCGCCCACTTGTCGTACGCGGCGTGGCGGAACGCGCTGAACGCGACGGAACGGGTCCGCCGCACCGCGTCCGTGAAGTCCCGGTCCGCGTCGGTGAGTCGGAACAGGGCCTCCTGCGCGACCGTGCTGACCGCCGCAGCGGCGGCCGGCTGGAAGCGGTTGCCCACCACCACCTGGAACAGCACGTCGCTGCTCCCGGACATCCGGGCCAGCTGGTGGGAGGCCGCACCCAGCAGCACCGCGGCGTCGCTCACCTCCAGCTCCGCCGCCACCCGCTCGACGGCGACCGCCAGGGCGGGCGAGCGCAGCAGCGCGTTGGGGAACATCCGGGTCGGGTCGTCGGCGAGCTCCGGCGCCGCAGGAGCCTGGAACAACCGTCGGGGGCCGGCGGCCAGTTGCTCCAGCCAGTAGCGGCGGGCCGCCTCGTCCCGGCGGCGGCCGATCGGCGAGGCCTGGGTCGCCGCGGCCTCCAGGGGCTGGAGGGCGGGGCGGGCCCGGCGCAGCGACTCGGCGGTCTCCCCGGCGCGGATCGACTCCAGGTCGCGGACCATCCGGCCCAGCCCCCAGTAGTCCATCGCGGTGTGCGAGGCGGCCAGCACCAGCCGGTGGACCTCGCCCTCGCACACCACCAGGCCGACTCTCAGGGGCCACTCCCGCTCGTGGTCGAAGGAGCGACCGGCCAGCTCCTTGAGCAGGCCGGCGCCGACCGCCGGGGCCTCGGCCGGGGCGCATTCCCGGACCACCACCGGGAGTTCGCCGCTGCCGTCCACCACCTGCTCGAGGCCGTCCTCGCCGGCCGGCAGGAACCGGGTGTGCAGGCTGT
>NZ_JAFLNG010000739.1 GCF_017427025.1 Streptomyces sp. FH025 | reverse complement strand
GGTAGCCCCGTTGACTCGCCGGCGACAACGCCTGATGGCCTGTTACCTGCTCTGGATGGTGCTGTGCACCGGCATCTACTACGCCGACCCCGGGCAGCGGATCGTCTGGTGGACGGGCATCGGCCTCGGCGGAGTCGCCGCCATCCTGATCGGCATCCGCCTCAACCGGCCCCGGCACGCGCTGTTCTGGTACCTGCTGGCGCTCGCCAACCTGAGCTTCACCGCGGGCGAGTTGCTGCAGGCCGTCCAGTTGGACATCCTGCACCTACCCAATCCGTTCCCCTCCCGCGCCGACGGCTTCTACCTCGCCGAGTTCGTGCTGTACGCGGCCGGCGTGCTCGGCTTCATCCGCTGGCGAACAGCCCGTCAGGACCGCGCCGGACTGCTGGACGCGCTCATCCCCACCATCGGCCTCGCCCTGCTCGCATGGATCTACCTGATCCTCCCGTACGCCCGGAACCCGGACCTCAGCTGGTTCCAGAAGGCCGTCTCGATCGCCTACCCGCTCGGCGACGTGATCGTGATCGCCCTGCTGCTGCGGCTGTTGACCCCGCGCGGCGGCAACTCCCGCTCGCTGCAACTGCTCGCCGTGGGCACCCTCGGCATCCTCGTCTCCGACGTGCTGTACGGGCTGATCCAGCTGCACGGAACCTGGCGCATCGGCACGCCGGTCGAACTGGGCTGGGCGGCGTTCTACACCGCCTGGGGCGCGGCCGCGCTGCACCCGTCGATGGTCGAGCTGACCAGGCCCGTTCCCACCCAGCAGCCGGACCTCTCCGCCGGGCGCCTCGCCCTGCTCACCCTCGCCTCCCTCATCGCGCCCGGCATCCTGATCATCGAGTCGCTGGCCGGGGACACCCGCAACGCGGGCGTGATCGGCGCCTTCTCCGCCCTGCTCTACCTGCTGGTGCTGGCCCGGCTGGCCGTCGTCGTGGTCGCCCGTCGGCAGGCGGTGGCCCGGGAGCGGACGCTGCGCGAGGCGGGTGCCCGGCTGACCGCGGCCGTCACGGTGGCGGAGGTCGCGGACGCGGTGCAGTCCGCCGCCTCCACCCTGATGCCCGCCGAGCCCGGGCACGTCGCCCTGCTGGCGGTCGCCGAGTCGGGGGTGCTGCACGTACGGCACGCCGAGCACGCCGAGCACGGCGCGACGCGGCACCGCCCGGTGCCCGGGGACGGCGACGACGAGGTGCTCGCGCTCGCCGCCCGGCGCGAGACCCGGCTGCTGCCCGCCGGCTCCGCCGAGCTGCCCGCACACCTGGACGGCATGCCCGCCGCCCTGGTCTGCCCGCTCACCCTGGCCGAGCGCCCCTCCGGCGACCCCCTGATCGGCGCCCTCGTCGTCACCGGCACCGAACAGGAGCTGACCAGCCTGTGGGGATCACTGGAGATCCTCGCCGCCCAGGCCGCGCTGGCCGTCGAGCGGGTGGTACTGAGCCAGGAGGTCGTCCGCCGCGACAGCGAGCTGTACTTCCGCACCCTGGTGCAGAACGCCAGTGACGTCATCCTGATCCTCGACGCGGACGACAGCGTGCGCTACGCCTCCTCCTCGGCCGAGCGCGTGCTGGGCCACCCCGGGCTGGACGGCACCCGGTTCACCGACCTCGTCCCGCCCGAGGACAGCCGGGAGGTCGGCCGGGCGCTGGCCCGCATGCGCGGATCGACCGAACCGGCCCAGGGCGCGCGGCCGCAGGGCGAGCGGCCACACGGCGAACGACCGCACGGCGAGCGGCCGCGCGAGCACTGGCGGCTGCTGCGGCAGGACCGCACCCCGATCGAGGCCGAGGTCCGGTACACCGACCTGCGCGCCGATCCGACCGTCGGCGGGCTGGTCCTCACCCTGCGCGACGTCACGGAACAACGCCGGATGGAGCGCGAGCTCACCCACCGGGCGTTCCACGACTCGCTGACCGGGCTGGCCAACCGGGTGCTGTTCCAGGACCGCGTGGGCCACGCGCTCTCGCGCGGCGAGCGCAGCGGGGCGGTGACCGGGGTGCTCTTCATCGACCTGGACGACTTCAAGGTGGTCAACGACACCCAGGGGCACGCGGTCGGCGACGAACTGCTGGTCGCGGTCTCACTGCGGGTCTCCACGGCACTGCGCAGTTCGGACACGGCGGCCCGGCTCGGCGGGGACGAGTTCGCGGTGCTGGTGGAGGACGCGCTGCGCCCCGCCGACGTGGACACCATCGCCGGCACGGTGCTGGCGGTGTTCGCCGAGCCGTTCAAACTCAGCGCGGGCGCGGTGCGGGTGAGCGCGAGCATCGGCGTGGCCACCACCGAGGACAGCGTGGACCCGGCCGAGCTGCTCACCCACGCCGACCTCGCGCTCTACGCGGCGAAGGCGTCCGGTCGCCGCCAGTGGTGCCACTACCGGCCGGCGCTGCAAGCGGGGCTGGTGGAGCGGCACGAGCTGAACGAGAACCTGGACTCGGCGATCGCGGAATCGGCCTTCCAGCTGTACTACCAACCGATCGTCGATCTGCGGACGGGCGACCTGGTCGCCTTCGAGGCGCTGCTGCGCTGGCCGCACGACCGGCGCGGCATGGTGCTGCCCGACGAGTTCATCGCCCTCGCCGAGGAGAGCGGCCAGATCGTCCCGCTCGGCGCCTGGATCCTGGAACGCGCCGCCCAGGAGGCCGCCCTCTGGCACGCCGCCAGCTCCACCACCCGGGAGGCCGCCGGCCGGCCCCCGCTGCGGGTCAACGTCAACGTCTCCGCCCGGCAGTTCCGCGACGCCGGCTTCGTGGACGTCGTCCGCCACGCCCTCGCCACCTCCGGGATCGACCCGCACACCCTCGTCCTGGAGCTCACCGAGTCCGTCCTGATGCGCCGCGACGACCGCCTGCGCGCCGACATGGCCACCCTCGGCGACCTCGGCGTCGGCCTGGCCATCGACGACTTCGGCACCGGCTACTCCTCGCTCTCCTACCTGCGCGAGTTCCCGATCTCCATCCTCAAGATCGACAAGTCCTTCATCGACGGCCTCGGCCTCTCCCCCCAGCAGTACGCCCTGGTCGAGGGCATCGCCCGGATCGCCGACACCCTCGGCGTCCAGGTCATCGCCGAGGGCATCGAACACCCCGAACAGCGCGACCTCCTCGCCGCCATGGGCTGCCCGCTGGGGCAGGGGTACCTCTTCGCGCATCCGATGGACGGCCCGGACGCGCGCATCCTGGTCCGTTCCTCCTCGTACGAGCCTGCCTGATCTGGAATAGCCGAGGCGCTCGGCACGAAGGATCCACCCCCCCGATCCCAACCATCGCCTCCCGGAGCGGAGTTATTACGGACCGCACGGTCGGGCGGTGCGCTGCGGAATGGTGAGCGGATGGCGTCGAGGGTCGACGTCGGGCGGGTCGAGCAGGCACGAGACGCCCCACTTGCGCGGGTTATGTCCGCGCGATGACACAGAGAACGAATATGCACATTTCCACAATTTTGGTAACGAACCGTCATCGCACCATCTCGATCCGTTACGAAATCTTCATCCTGATTGGTAACTGGCAGTCTGCTGAGAGTGAGAGATTTTCATCTGGCTTTAAGGAAGCCATTCCCAGCGATGGAAATCTCTTGAGAGAGTCTTGATGACACGACGGTCTCAGGCCTCGTCCGGTTTCACGGGCGGGGCCTTCTCCACGCGTAGGACGCGCCG
>NZ_JAFLNG010000738.1 GCF_017427025.1 Streptomyces sp. FH025 | reverse complement strand
CCTCGTGCGCGACGGGGACGCCGCCCCCGCCCGCTCGGCGGCCTGGACCTCCCCGACCACGGCCTTCAGTGCCGCCGCGAACTCCGTGTCCTTCCGCGCCGAGTTGTTCAGGCTGAGCGCCAGCCACTGGCGGGTGTCGTCCGAAAGGGACGCCTGGCCCTCCCCGGCCTCCTCCTCGACCTGCGCCAGCGCCGGGTCCTGCCCCAGCTTGCGGCTCACCAGCCCGTGCAGGCGGTCCATCCCGCCCTCCAGGGCCCGGTCGACCTCACCGCTCGTCCGGCCCGCGACCAGCCGCGCCTTCCGCACCTTCCACGCGAAGACGTACCCCACCGAGAGCTCCACGCCAGGAAACACCGCGCCCATCCCCTCCGAACCGCACCCGATACCCCTCCGCAACCGGCCGCACGAACCGGCGGGTTGCCGAAGACCCTGGACAACAACCAATCAACGCAAGGTCGTTGAACAGCAGGAGAAGAGAAGGCGACGGGACCACCGCGTACGGCTTCAGAGATCCCCAATTGTCCTCCGGCAGGGCATCGCTGATGATCGTAGGCATGGAGACGGAGAACACGAAGAACGCGAACCACCGCACCGGCGGGGCGGTCCGGCGGGTCGTCGAGCTGAGCCATCCGATCCGGCACGGCATGGTCACCTACCCGGGCCTGCCCGCGCCCGAGATCAGCGTGCACCTCTCGCGGGAGGCCTCGCGCGCCCACTACTCCCCCGGCACCGAGTTCCACATCGGCCGGATCTCGATGGTCGCGAACACGGGCACCTACCTGGACTCCCCGTTCCACCGTTTCGGCGACGGGCCGGACTTGGCGGGGCTGCCGCTGGACGGGCTGGTCGACCTGGACGGGCTGGTGGTGCGGACCGTCGGCGCGCAGGACCGCGCCGTCGACCGGGACGCGCTGCTGCCGTACCCGGTCACCGGCCGGGCGGTGCTGATCCACACCGGCTGGTCGCGACACTGGGGCACCGACCGTTACGGCGCGGGCGGCCACCCCTTCCTCACCGCGCAGGGCGCCGCCTGGCTCGCCGAGCAGCGGCCCGCGCTCGTGGGCATCGACTCGGTGAACATCGACGACACCGACGGCCTGGACCGCCCCGCACACACCACCCTGCTGGCCGCGGGCATCCCCATCGTGGAGCACATGCGCGGCCTGGATCAACTGCCCCTGAACGGCTTCCGCTTCCACGCCGCACCACCCGCCGTCGAGGGCCTGGGCACCTTCCCCGTCCGCGCCTACGCCGTGCTCCCGACCGAGGAGCGGTAGCGGTGAGCGCGGCCTAGCGCGAGCAGAGGCCGAGGGTGAGGATGCGGCCGATGGTGTCGTTGACCTGGGGCGCCGCGGTCAGGTTGCGGTTGAGGGAGAGGGTGAGCTGGCGGGTGCCGTCGGCGGTGGTGAAGCTGAAGGTCTCGTACCCCGCGACGCTGCCGCTGTGGCCCCAGGCCGGGGTGCCGTCGGCGCAGTAGGTGCGGCTCTCCAGGCCCAGGCCGTAGGCGCGGCCGGTGTCGAAGGGGTGCGGGGTGCGCATCTGGTCGAGGAGGTTCGCGGGGAGCAGCCGGCCGGCGAAGAGGGCGCGGTAGAAGCGGTCGAGGTCGCCCGCGGTGGAGATCATCGTGCCGGAGGCCCAGATGGCGTTCGGGTTGAAGGTGGTGAAGTCCACCGGCGGGGCGGTGGGGCCGTCGGCCCACTCGTAGCCGTGCAGGTGCGGGCCGGGGAGGTCGGCGGTGGTCGGGAACGAGGTGTCGTCCAGGTGCAGGGGCCGGACGATGCGCCGGTCGATCTCCTGGTCGAGGCGGTGGCCCATGAGGTGTTCGACGAGCAGGCCGAGGACGACGTAGTTGGTGTTGGAGTACGCCCAGGAGGTGCCGGGGGCGAAGCGCGGGCCGAGTTCGGTGGAGATGGCGATGAGGTCGCGCGGGGTGTAGGTGGCGGTCCGGGCGGTGCGGAGCGGGTCGGGCTTGGCGAGCAACTCGGCGTTGAAGTCGGCGAGTCCGCTGGTGTGGGAGAGCAGTTGGCGCACCGTGATGGCGCTGCCGTTCGGGACGAGGCCGGGCAGGTGCCGCTCGATGGGGTCGTCCAGGCCGGTCCTGCCCTCCGCGACCAGCTGGAGCACGACCGTCGCGACGAAGGTCTTGGTCACGCTGCCGATCCGGAAGCGGTCCCGGGCACCGGCGGGCCGGCCGTCGACCAGGTCGGCGGTACCGGCGGCCGAGCGCCAGGTACCCCGGCCGTCACGGAGCTCGACGACCGCGCCCGGAACGCCCTCGGCCACCGCCTCGTCGAGCGCCCGCTGCAGGGCGGCCCGATCGGCGGTGGTGGCGACGGTGGCACTGCTCTGGGCCGCGAAGGCGGGGCCGGTTCCGCCGGCCAGGGCTGCGGCCGCGAGCAGGGCGGTGGCCAGTCGGCGGGCGGTGCGGTGGCTGGCGCGGGCGGTGGTGGGCATCGGTGGTCGGCCTCTCCGGGATGTTCTGTGCGACGGGAAGGATCCTCTCGGAGGCCCGTCGGCCTGCCATCGCCGGTGATGGTGATTCAGCACCTCATTCGCACGGGTGATCCGTACGAGGGGGGAGTGGGAAGTCGGCGGGTCCGACTTCCCACTCCCGGGACCGGTTGCAGTGGTCAGCTGCTGGGGCGGGCGGCCGGCAGGGAGGCCGAGCCGGTGAGGAGGGGCCATTCCTTGTGGAACGGCGGCAGCGGGAGCTTGTTCTCGAAGAGCGGGGTACCGAAGATCTTCAGGTGGGCGGTGAGGGCACCGTTCAGGTCGATGCCGCCGACCAGGGCCCAACTGCCCTGCACCTGCGGACCGTTGCCGGGGAGGTCGACGGCGAGGGAGCCTTCGGCCTTGGCGCTCAGGTAGGGGGCGACGGTGGTCTCGACGCCGACGGTGTCGTACAGACCGACGCTGGCCTCGACGCCCAGGGCGGCCCGCACGGACGCCTTGCCGTTGAGGCGGACGTGAACCGGGGAGACCTTGGTGTCGGCGTTGGTGGCAGAGGTCCAGCCCTTGCCACCGGTGTAGTCGGCGTGGACGGCCCAGGTGCCGGTGGCGTCCTGTTCGGTCTCCAGGTGGACCTGGCCGTCGGCGCTGACCTCCAGGTAGCAGGTGAGGCCGAGGTTGACGACCACGGGCAGGCCCGCGACGGTCAGCACCGGGCTGGCCTGGAGCTTGGCGAAGGGCACCCGGATCGGCGCCGCGCCGGTGTTGCGGGCGACGTCGCCGGTGACCTTCCAGTGCGCGTCAGCGCCCAGGTCGAAGCCGACGGAGGCGGTGCGCGGGGCGCCGGAGGTGGCACCGTGGTAGGCGAAGTGGACGGCCGGGTGGAGCTGGAGGGAGCCTGAGGCGTCCAGGCTCGCGCCCTCGGGCAGCGGGATGGGGGCCTTGACGTCGACCCCCAGGGTGCCGGAGGCGTCGGCCTTCACGCCGTTGAGGTCGGCGCCGACGGTCGCCTTGAGGTCCTTGACCAGCGGCGTCACCTTGATGCCGTGCACGTCGACCGGGACCTGCCCGTCCGCCTCGGTGCCGCCGAGGAGTTCGGCGAGGGTGGCCGGGCGGGTGGTGAGGTTGAGGGTGTTGCCCGCGCCGGGCTGGACGCCGGTGATGGCGACCAGCGCGCCCTGCGGCGCGGCGGCGGTGGGTGGGCTGGCGA
>NZ_JAFLNG010000737.1 GCF_017427025.1 Streptomyces sp. FH025 | reverse complement strand
CTCGCCGACCGCGTCCTCGCCGACGAGATCCGCCGCCGCATCCAGGGCTTCCGCGCCCAGGTCACCGCCGAGGCCCGCCGCCGGGTCGCCGAACTGCGCGGCGCCGAGCGGATCGCCGAACGCGCCGTCGCCCCCACCGCCGACCGGATCGACTTCCTCGCCGCCGGTCGCGAGCAGCTCGCCGAACTGCGCCGCACCGTCCACCCGTTGGCCCGCAAGCTCGCCACCCGGCTGGCCGCCCGGCGCCGCCGCGCCGCCCGCGGAACGATCGACCTGCGCCGCACCCTGCGCCGCTCGCTCACCACCGGCGGAGTGCCACTGCGCCCCGCGTACCGGCTGCGCCGCCCGGCCCGGCCGGAGCTGGTCCTGCTGTGCGACGTGTCCGGCTCGGTGGCGGGCTTCGCCGACTTCACCATGCTGCTGGTGCGGGCGATGAGCGAACAGTTCAGCAAGGTCCGGGTGTTCGCCTTCGTCAACCGCACCGCCGAGGTCACCGGCCTGCTCCGCGAGGACGGCGTGGACCCGGCCCGGCTGGCCGCCCGGATCCTCACCGAGGCCAAGGTGACCGGCTACCACGGCAACAGCGACTACGGCTCGGCGCTCGGCGAGTTCGCCGAGCGCCACCTGGACGCCGTCGGCCCGCGCACCTGCGTGCTCGTCCTCGGCGACGCCCGCAACAACCACCGCGACCCGAACCTCGACGCCCTGCGCCGGATCGCCGGCCGGGCCCGGCGGGTCTTCTGGCTCAACCCCGAACAACCCGCACTCTGGCCGACCGGCGACTCCGCCGCCCTCGCCTACGCGGACGTCGTCGAGATGCACTCCTGCCGCAACGCCCGCCGCCTCGGCGAACTGATCGCCCGGCTACTGCCCGTCTAATCGCTTCAGTCGTCGAGGTGCTCCAGGAAGTCCAGCAGCGCCTCCGTCACCTCCGCCGGGCGCTCCTGCTGCGTCCAGTGCCCCGTCTCCGGCAGCCGGACGTGCCCGTACAGCTTGGGCAGCCGTCCCAACAGGTACGCCAGAATCTCCGGCGGGACGAGTGCGTTGACGAGGTCCTGCTCGCCCGCGACGTACAGCGCCGGCACCTCGACCGTCACCCCGGTGAAGGCGGCGAGCAGTTCGGCGTTGCGGTCCAGGTTGCGGTACCAGTTGAGCCCGCCGGTGAAGGCGCGTTCCCCGTGCGGGGCGTAGTCGGCCGCGAAGGCGTCGAGGTCCGCGTCGGTGAGCCAGTCCGGCAGCCGCTCGGGCTCCGGGACGGTGTCCAGCAGCTTCCCGCCCTCGGGGACGATCCACGGCCGGGGCCTGCCGTCGGGCTGCCTGCCGGACAGGATGCGCCGCAGGCTGGACTTGACGTCGGCGGCCAGCTCGGCGTCGGCCCGGCCGGGCTCCTGGAAGTAGACCTGGTAGAAGCCGTCACCGAAGGCCTCCCGGGCGGCCCGCAGCGGCGGCGGACCGCCCACCGGCAGCGGCGGCACGCTCAGCCCGGCCACCCCGCGCACCAGGTCCGGCCGCAGCGCCGCCGTGGCCCAGGCGACCGGCGCACCCCAGTCGTGCCCGACCACCACCGCCCGCTCCTCGCCCAACGCACCGATCAGCGCCGTGACGTCACCCACCAGGTGCAGCAGCGTGTACTGGTCCACGCTCTCCGGCTGCGAACTGCGCGCGTACCCCCGCTGGTCGGGGGCGACCACCCGGTACCCGGCCTCCGCGAGCGGCGCGAACTGGTGCCGCCACGAGTACCAACTCTCCGGAAAACCGTGCAGCAGCAGGACCAACGGCCCCTCACCCTGCTCCGCCACGTGCAGCCGCACGCCGTTCACCTCGACCTGGCCGTGCTTGATCGCGTCGCTCAACTCCCGCTCCACCTCCGTGTGATGAGCCCACCCGGCCCTCTTCAGGCTGAACGAAGCACGGGCCCCGGCGAGTTCCGGCCCCCAGGCCCCCTCAAGCCTGAACGGACTCCCCGTCGAGGTGCGTCAGGAAGTCGAGCAGCGCCTCCGTCACCTCCGCCGGGCGCTCCTGCTGCGTCCAGTGCCCCGTCTCCGGCAGCCGGACGTGCCGGTGCAGGTTGGGCGTCACGTGCTTCAGCAGGTGCTCCTGCTCCTCAGGCGAGATCATCGCGTTCACCAGGTCCTGTTCCCCGGTGACGTACAGCGCGGGCACCTCGATCGGCTTGCCGACGAGCGCCGCCATCAACTCGTTGTTCCGGTCGATGTTGCGGTACCAGTTGAGCCCGCCGGTGAAGGCCCGCTCGCCGTGCGGGGCGTAGTCGGCCGCGAAGGCCTCGACGTCCTCCTCGGTCAACCAGGCCGGCAGCCGCTCGGGCTCCGGAGCGATGTCCAACAGGCGGTGGCCCTCGGGGACGACCCACCGGCGCGGTTTGCCGTCCTCGGGGTGCGGGACGGCGAGGAAGCGGCGGAAGGTGCTCCTCAGGTCGGCCGCCAGTTCGGCGTCGGCCCGGCCGGGCTCCTGGAAGTAGATCTGGTAGAAGCCGTCCCCGAACTTCTCCCGGGACACCGCCAGCGGCGCCAGACCGGTCGTGGACGGCGGCACGCTCAGCCCGACCACCCCGCGCACCACGTCCGGCCGCAGCGCCGCCGTGGCCCAGGCCACCGGCGCACCCCAGTCGTGCCCGACCACCACCGCCCGCTCCTCACCCAACGCACCGATCAAGGCCGTCACATCGCCGACCAAGTGCAGCAGGCTGTACGCGTCCACGCTCTCCGGCTGCGAACTGCGCGCGTACCCCCGCTGATCCGGCGCCACCACCCGGAACCCGGCCTCCGCGAGCGGCGCGAACTGGTGCCGCCACGAGTACCAACTCTCCGGAAAACCGTGCAGCAGGAGAACCAGTGGCCCCTCACCCTGCTCCGCCAGGTGCAGCCGCACACCGTTCACCTCGACGTGGCTGTGCTTGATCGCGCCGCTCAAGTCCCGCTCCATCCTTTCGCATGGGGACCACCCGGCCCCCTGTCGACTCAACGCCCCACAGACTTCGGCGAATTCCGGCTTCCGGGAGCCCCGCCCGCATCAGGCGGGGCCACCCCTCAGGCCTGGACGGCCCCGCCCTCGACGTGCTTCAGGAAGTCCAGCAGCGCCTCCGTCACCTCCGCCGGGCGTTCCTGCTGCGTCCAGTGCCCCGTCTCCGGCAGCCGGACGTACCGGTGCAGGTTGGGCGTCATGTGCTTCAGCAGGTACTCCTGTGCCTCGCGCGTCACCATCGAGTTCACCAGGTCCTGCTCGCCGGTGACGTACAGCGCGGGCGCCTCGATGCGCAGGCCGGCGAAGGCCGCCATCAGCTCGTTGTTCCGGTCGATGTTGCGGTACCAGTTGAGCCCGCCGGTGAAGGCCCGCTCACCGTGCCCGGCGTAGTCGGCCGCGAAGGCCTCGATGTCCGCTTCGGTCAACCAGGCCGGCAGCCGCTCGGGCTCCGGGACGGAATCCAGCAGCGTCCCGCCCTCGGGGACGAGCCACGGGCGCGGCTCGCCGTCCTCGGGGTACAGGCCGCCGATGACGCGGCGGAAGGTGCTCCTCGGGTCGGCCGCCAGTTCGGCGTCGGCCCGGCCGGGCTCCTGGAAGTAGAGCTGGTAGAAGCCGTCCCCGAACTTCTCCCTGGAGGCCGCCAGCGGCCCGGGACCGGTCGTGGACGGCGGCACGC
>NZ_JAFLNG010000736.1 GCF_017427025.1 Streptomyces sp. FH025 | reverse complement strand
AGCAGCAGACCCGGGACGCCCTGGTCCAGGCCGCCCACGTGCTCTTCCTCGGCCAGGGCTTCGCCCGGACCACCGTCGACGAGATCGCCTCCGCGGTGGACGTCTCCCAGCGCACCTTCTTCCGCTACTTCGCCAACAAGGACGAGGTCGCGCTCGCCGTCCTGGCCGACGCCGAGGACTACTTCATCGAGTGCCTGCGCAACCGCCCGGCCGAGGAGCCCCCGCTCCAGGCCCTGCGCGCCTCGATCGTCAAGTCCTGGCGCGACCTCGGGAACGCCGAGACCTCCGGCCCAGGATCGATCAACAGCGCCCTCGAACTCCTGCGGATGATCGAGGACTCGCCCCCGCTCATCGCCGCCCACCTGCGCCGGGTCACCGAGCAGGAGCGGCTGGTCGGGCAGGTGCTCGCCGAGCGCGAGGGGCTGGACCCGGCCCGGGACCTGCGCCCGACCGTGCTCGCCGCCGTCTTCGGCAGCCTGATCCGCTCCGCCCACCTGTCCTGGACCGCCGAGCAGCAGCCGGCCGGCCCGGAGGGCATGGTCGCCGTGATCGAGCGCCACTTCGACCACCTCGGCCCGGCCCTGGCCGGCCACTGGCGCGACCCGGCGCAGGACCGCGACCCCGCACAGGACCAGGCGCAGGACGAGGCGTAGGACCGGACGTCATACCGGGGTATCACCCGCTACCCCGGTAGCCCCCCGCGATCTCGCGCTCCGGTCCGACGACCGGAGCGGGCCCGCCCTCCTAGGCTGGCCCGCGATGAAGACGCCCACCACAGCCGACGCCCGCCGGTACGCCGGCCGCCACCTGCGCACCCTGTGGCACCACCTGACCACCCCCAGCGGCGACCACACCCCCCTGCTCGGGAACTCCCGCCGGCCCTGGGCCCGGCGGCTGCCGTACGTCGTCGCGCTGATCCTCCAGACCTCGCTGATCCCCGCCGGGATCGCCACCCTGGTCGGCTTCTACGACCTGGTGCTCCCGGTGGCCGGCGCGCTCACCATCGCCCAGACCACACCGCTGTTCCTCGCCATCACCCGGCCGCTGGCCGCCTGGTGGATCAGCGCCGCCACCCTGGTCACCACCGCCGCCATCACCGCCCGCCACCACCAGGTGATGGGCAGCTGGCCGTGGACCGCGCCGATGATCATCTCGTACGTGTTCCTGCTGCTCGCCCTCGCGCTGCGGGAGAGCCGGGCCACCCTCGTCTCGGTCTGGGTCACCACCGTCCTGCTCACCGCGCTCACCACCACCCTCGGCCTGCCCCGGGCCGGCGACGGCACCACCGTGCTGCTGATCGCGCTCAGCGGCGCCGTGCTGCTGCTCGGCTGGGCCGTCCGGGACCGCGCCGAGGCCCGCCGGCTGCTCACCGAGCAGGAGCACATCAGCGAGGTCGAACGCGAGCGGCGCACCCTGCTGGAGGAACGCGCCCGGATCGCCCGCGAGTTGCACGACGTGGTCGCCCACCACATGTCGGTGATCGCCGTGCAGGCCGCCAGCGCGCCGTACCGGATCGGCGACGTCCCGGCCGACGCCGCCGAGGAGTTCACCGCGATCGCCGGCACCGCGCGCGAGTCGCTGGCCGAGATGCGGCGGCTGCTCGGGGTACTGCGCAGCGAGGAGTCCGGCGGGGAGAAGGCCCCGCAGCCCGGAGTGGGCCAACTCGCCCAGCTGGTCGAGACGGTGGGGCGGGCCGGGGTGCCCGCCGAGCTGGCCGTGGGCGACGGGCTGGCCGAGCGGGTGCCGCAGGCCGTCAGCCTCTCGGTGTACCGGATCGTGCAGGAGGCGCTGGCCAACGTCGTCCGGCACGCCCCCGGCGCGCGCACCTGGGTGTCGCTCTCGGCGGACGGCCTCCAGCTGCGGCTGACCGTGGTCAACGCGCCCCCGCCGGAGCGCACCGAGTCGCTGGAGGCCTCGGCCGAGGGCACCGGGCAGGGCCTGGTCGGAATGCGGGAACGCGTACGGCTGGTCGATGGCAGGCTGGACACCGGCCCGCTGCCGGACGGCGGCTTCAAGGTGGCCGCCGTCCTGCCGCTCGACGACCTCGACAGCCCTGACACCCCTCGGGAGACACCCGCATGACCATCCGCGTGATCATCGTCGACGACCAGGGCATGGTGCGGGCCGGCTTCGCCGCCCTGCTCAACGCGCAGAGCGACATCGACGTGGTGGGGGACGCGGCGGACGGCGCCCAGGCCCTGGAGGTCACCGGCCGCACCCACCCGGACGTCGTGCTGATGGACGTCCGGATGCCCGTCATGGACGGCCTGGAGGCGGCCCGGAGGCTGCTCGACCCCGCCGTGCCCGGCGCGCACCGGCCCAAGGTGCTGATGCTGACCACCTTCGACGTGGACGACTACGTGTACGAGGCGCTGCGCGCCGGGGCCAGCGGCTTCCTGCTCAAGGACGCCCCGCCGGCCGACCTGATAGCCGCGGTCCGGGTGGTCGCGGCCGGCGAGGCGCTGCTCGCCCCCTCGGTGACCCGGCGGTTGATCGAGGACTTCGCCCGCACCCGCCCGGCCCGGCGCCGCGACCCCAAGGTGCGGCTCAACGGCCTGACCCCGCGCGAGACCGAGGTCCTGGAGCTGATCGCCCGCGGCCTGTCCAACCAGGAGATCGCCGCGAAGCTGGTGCTCGCCGAACAGACCGTCAAGACCCACATCGGACGCATCCTCGCCAAGCTCGACCTGCGCGACCGCGCCCAGGCCGTGGTGCTGGCCTACGAGTCCGGCCTGGTGACGCCGGGTCAGTGAGTGATACCCGGGTAGCGCCCGGGAGTTGGCCCCGCGGTGTGACGTCCGCGGGGCCGTCGCGTTCCTACCTTCCTCTCCGTCGAAAGCCGAACGGACGAGGGAGAGCGGGGACATGCGCAGGTTCCGGACCAGGAGGGCGATCGCCGCCACCGCCGTGGCACTGGCGGCGGTGCTCGGCGCGGGCGGCTGGACCGCCGACACCCAGACCGCCGTCACCGGGCCGCCGCCCGGCAGCGCCGCCTGGACCGCCGACGACACCCTCGGCCTGCGGCCGCCCGACCCGGCCACCGCGAGCCCGGCCGAAGTCGCCGCCTTCTTCGCCGGGTTGACGCCGGAGCGGCAGGACGCCCTGGCCGCCCGGCACCCGCTGGTGGTCGGCAACCTGGACGGCGCGCCGGTCCGGCTCCGGTACCGCGCCAACGCCCTGGCCCTCGCCGCCGAGCGCGCCCGGGAACTCGCCCGGGCCACCGACCCGGCGCTCACCCCGCAGGACCACGAAGCCGCCCGCACCCGGGCCGAGCGCTACCGCACCCTGCTGGACGGCGGCCGGCAGGTGCTCGCCTTCGACCCGCGCGGCCGCGGCCAGGTCGCCGAGGTCCACGGCGACCTCACCACCGCCCGCCGCACCGCCGTGATCGTCCCCGGCTCGGACATCGACCTCCAGAGCTTCGACCGCGCCACCGACCCGTACGGCACCCCGTCCGGCATGGCCCGCGCGCTGCGGCAGGCCACCGAGGAGCTGGCCACCGACTCGCGGACCGCCGTGATCGCCTGGGCCGGCTACACCACCCCGGTCGGCCTCGGCCTGGACGCCGCCACCGAGGACCTCGCCCGGGCCGGTGCCACCCGCCTCACCCGCCTGCTCGACGGACTCGCTGTCAGCACCACCCCGCAGGCCCCGCCCACGGTGTTC
>NZ_JAFLNG010000735.1 GCF_017427025.1 Streptomyces sp. FH025 | reverse complement strand
CCTCGCCCTGCGCGATCGCCAGATCGCCAACCTGGCCGCGCTCACCGCCCTCGGCGGCGTCGAGCCGCAGCTCGCCGACCACGTCCGCAACAGCCTGCGGATCGGGCTGACGCGGGAGGAGATCACCGAGGTCATCGTCCACCTCGCCCCCTACGTCGGCGTCCCCAAGGCGCTGGCCGGCCTCCGCGTCGCCACCGCCACCTTCGCCGCCACCGGCTCGAAGCCCGCCACCGGCTCGAAGCCCGCGTCAGACGAGCAGCCGACCAGCGACGAGCAGCCCGCCGCCGAGGCGGAAGCGGCCCCCGGGGCCCGCGGATGAGCACCCCCGCCGCCCGTACGGCACGCACCGTGCGGACCGTTCTCGGCGACCTCGACCCCGCCGAGCTCGGCGTCACCGACTCCCACGACCATCTCTTCATCCGCAGCCCCCTGCTCCCCGCCCAGGAGCTGAACGACCCGGCCGCCGCCGAGGACGTCCTGCGCGCCTACGCCGCCGCGGGCGGACGCACCCTCGTCCAGTGGACCCCGTGGGGCATGGGCCGTGGCGCGGACTCCCTCACCGGGCTCTCCCGTACGACCGGCGTCCAGGTGGTCGCCGCCACCGGCGCGCATCAGGCGGTCCACTACTCCTCGGGCGCCCTTCCCGCCCCCGGAGACTTCGGCGCCGCCGGAGACTCCGGTGACCTCGCCGAACGGTTCGTCGCCGAGCTCACCGGCGGACTGCCCGGCGCACCGGAGGGCGTTCGGGCCGGGCTGATCAAGGTCGCGGACGACCCGGGGCCCACCACCCGGCACACCCGCCGGACGCTGGCCGCCGCCGCCCGGGCGCACCACGCCACCGGCGCCCCGATCGCCGTCCACCTCGAACCCGACGGCGATCCGCACGGCGTCCTGGAGCGGCTCAGCGGCCGCCATGGCGTCCGGCCCGACCGGATCGTCCTCGGCCACCTCACCCGGTTCACCGACCGTTCGCTGCACCGCAGCCTGGCCGCCGAGGGCGTCCACATCGCGCTGGACAGCCCGTCCAGGCTCGGCCACCCCGCCGACCTACAGGCCTTCGACGTGATCGCCGACCTGGTCGAGGCGGGCCACGCCGACCGGCTGTTGCTCGGCGCCGACACCACCACCCGTACGGCCCGCCAGGCCGGCGGCCCCGCCCGGCTGCTCACCGACCTCGCCCCGCGCCTGGCCCGCAGCTTCGGTCCCGAGCTGCCCGACCGGCTCCTCGTCGCCAACCCGGCCGCCGCCTTCGCCGCCGACTGGCGCACACCCTGAAGCGGGCCGGTCCCGAGAAGAACCGGCCCGGAGCGTGCCCGCCCGGGTGGCCGGGTCCGCCCACCGGGGTCCGAACCCGGGCGGCCCCTGCCGGACCACGCCCCGGAAAGGCGGCCCAGGCCGTGCACTCCTAACTCACCCCGCCCGGCTCGCCGTCGCGGCCCTCGCGCTCCGCCTCTCCGGCTATCACGCGGCGCCGGCGCCACCGTCCTTGGCCACGTCGGCCGGGCGGGAGTGACCGGCCACCGGCCCGTACCGGATCCGGTGCGCGGTGCAGGGCGCCCTGCCGGTGAGATGCTCGGACCGGCCGCCGTCCGGTCGCCACATCGGTGCCGGGACCGGCTGACGGCGCCTCCGCGCGTCCGTACCGTGGGGGTCATGCCGACTCTCCGGACCCTGACGGCCGACGACTGGCCGCTCTGGCGCGACCTGCGCCTCGCCGCCCTGACCGACGCGCCGCACGCCTTCAAGAGGGGCCTGGCGGACTGGCACCGGGGCGGCGAGGAACGCTGGCGGGCCCGGCTCCACCTCCCGGGCGCCCTCCACGTCGCCGCGCTGCTCGACGGCCTCCCGGTCGGCCTGGTCGGCGGTGTCCCGGGTGAGGCGGACGACGTACGGGAGCTGCGCTCGCTCTGGGTCGGACCGCGGGCGCGCGGCCGGGGCGTCGCGGACCGGCTGATCGAGGAGGTCGAGCGCTGGGCCCGAGCCACCGGCGGCCGCACGCTGCGCCTCGCCGTGCTCCCCGGCAACGAACCCGCGCTCGCCCTCTACCACCGCCACGGATTCGTCCCGCTCGCGGAGCCCGGCGAACCGCTCGACGACGGGGTCACTCGCGAGCTGCTCCTGGCCAAACCGCTGACCTGACCCCGCCCGGCCCCGCGTGCCCCGCCGGAGGAAACACGGCGGGGCCTGTGCCGTAGGGGGGATGGCACAGGCCCCGCCGCCAACCGGACCGACGGGTCACATGTGGGTGCCGCCGTCGATGCGGAGCTCGGTGCCGGTGACGAACGCGCCGTCGTCGGAGGCGAGCATGGCGATCACGCCGGCCACCGTCTCGGGGCCCGCGAAGCCCTGGCCGATGGCGGGGGAGAGCTTGGCGAGCAGGCTGAAGTCGGCGTCGGCGGGCAGGCCGGGGTTGTGGGTCATGCCGCTGTCGATGCTGCCCGGCGCCACGCAGACCGCGCGCAGGCCCTGCTTCGAGTACTCCGAGGCGATCGCGTGGGTGAAGGACTGGATGCCGCCCTTGGTCGCGGCGTACGCGGCCATGTAGGGGTGGGCGAAGCTCGCGGAGGTGGAGCTGAAGTTGACCACCACGCCCTTGCCGTTCGCGAGAAGCGCGGGGAGCGCCTCGCGGGTCATCAGGAAGGTGCCGGTCAGGTTCACCGCGAGGAGCTTGTTCCAGAACTCCAGGGTGGTCTCGTGGGTGTGCGAGGAGCGGAGGATGCCGGCCGCGTTGACCAGGACGTCCAGGCCGCCCAGACCCGCGATCGCCTCGGCCACGCCCGCGACCACGGCGGTCTCGTCCGAGATGTCCAGGGCCCGGATGGTCAGACGGTCCGCGGTGCCGTCGGCGGTCGCCCGGTCCAGGGTCTTCTTCAGGCCGTCCTCGTTGACGTCGACGGCGACGACCTTCCCGCCCTCGGCGAGGATCCGGTGCACGGTCGCCTGGCCGATGCCCGAGCCGCCGCCGGTGATGAGGACGTTCCGTCCGCTGAAGCGCTCCATGGTGGTACTCCGTTCGTTCGTGGTCTCTCGACCTCGAGAGGCACGGTACGCCTTTCTGGCATGTTGTGCCAATAAGTCCTGTGGTGACGAATTGACGTGACGTGTCAGAAGGAGCTTCGCCTGCGTACGCTGACCCTGTGACCGGACGCCCCACCCTGACCCAGCGCCGCCGTGACGCCACCCGGCTGGACATCGCCCGCACCGCCGCCGCGCTCTTCGCCCGGCAGGGCGCCGAGGCGACGACCGCCGAGGAGATCGCCCTCGCCGCGGGCATCTCGCTGCGCACCTTCTACCGCTACTTCTCCGTCAAGGAGGACGCCGTCGCGCCGCTGCTCGCGGCCGGCGGGCAGCGCTGGGTGGAACTGCTGACGGAGAGCTCGGCGGACCTGCCGCTGCGCGAGGCGCTGGAGCGGTCGGCGGTCGAGTCGCTGACCCCGGCCGACGACGCGGCCGTCGAGGCGATGCACTGGACCCGCAGCCTGCTGCGCGACCCGCGACTGGACGGCACCTGGCAGCGGGTGCACTCGGGTTCGGAGGAACGGCTGCGGACCGTTCTCGCCGAGCGCTGCCCGGGAGGAGTCGACCCGCTGGAGATCCGACTGGCGGCCGCCGCCGCGACCGCGGCCATCCGGGTGGCCCTGGAGCAGTGGGCCTCCTCCGACGCCG
>NZ_JAFLNG010000734.1 GCF_017427025.1 Streptomyces sp. FH025 | reverse complement strand
GATCAGGATCTCCAGCAGGCACCACATCGTCCCGAACACGCCGACGCCCATCGCCAACAGCGCGGGCGTGATCAGCCACGTGCCCGCGTACGAGGCCAAGGTCGCGATCACCACGCCCACCAGCGTGAAGGCCAGGCACAGCACCGCCCGTACGGCGGCGGCGCGCACCTCGTCGGGCAGACGGCGGCGACGGCGGCGTGGCGAGGACATCGGGCGACCCCCAGGCGCGTGTTCGGCGGTGGACACGGAACGGGCGCATACGAAAAAGCGCCCCCTCGCCTCACTCTGCCCCGCCGAACCCGGACTATGCGTCCGAATCCACCGAACTGCCGCCAAATCGTGTCATCCGGGCGGGTGAGTCGCAGGCTCAGCCCAACTGCTGGTTGAGCTCGTCCAGGGCGCCCGTGACGATCGTGCGCATCGCCCGCTCGGCGTGGACGGAGTCCTTCGCGCAGATCGCCTCCGCGACCTCCCGGTGCAGCCGGATCGCGTAGGACTCGGGCTGATGGGGCATCAGATGGTACTCGGTCCGCCCGGTGAGCACCGCCGCGACGGTGTCCCCGAGGTGGGCGAACATCTCGTTGCCGGAGGCGCGCAGCACGAGGGAGTGGAAGGCGATGTCGTGCTTGAGGAAGGTGGCCAGGTCGGCCGCCCGCGCGGTGACCGTCAGATCCACGGCCAGCGCGCTGAGTTCGCGCCGGTCGTCGTCGCTGGCGTGGGTGGCGGCGAGCGCGGCCGCGGCCGGTTCGACGGCCATCCGCAGCGAGCCCAGTGAGCGCAGCTGGGCGGACCGGTCCGCGCCGGCCAGGCGCCAGCGGATCACCATCGGGTCGAAGACGTCCCAGAGCGACTTGGGCTGGACGGTGATCCCGACCCGGCGCCGGGACGCCACCAGGCGCATCCCCTCCAGGACGCGCACCGCCTCGCGGACCACCGTCCGCGACACCCCGAACCGCTCCTCGAGCTCCTCCCCGCGCAGCACCGCGCCCTCGGGGATCTCCCCCGACGCGATCGCCGGTCCGAGTTCGTCAAGCACCCGGCCGGGCAGCCCCTGGATCTCCATCCGCCCAGGGTAGACGCCCGCCTTCGTCGGGCTCACGCCGCCCTGCGACCTAGCCCACATCTAAAAAGTATGACGATTTGGTTTCCGCCACTTGAATACGTCATATCTTTGAGGCGATAGTGGCGGCCTGCAACGAAGGAGCACCACCCATGGCTCTCAGCGTCGAGAACCACGACCTCCCGGAAGGTCCCCTCACCGTCGTGGTGATGGGCGTCTCCGGTGTCGGCAAGACCACCCTGGCCCGCCTCCTGGCCGACCGCCTCGATCTCCCCTTCGCCGAGGCGGACGAGTTCCACCCGGCGGCCAACATCGCCAAGATGTCGGCCGGCATCCCGTTGGACGACCAGGACCGCCAGCCCTGGCTGCGCGCCATCGGCGCCTGGCTCAAGGAGCGCACCGAGGACGGCACCGGCGGCGTGGTCACCTGCTCGGCGCTGAAGCACGGCTACCGCGACATCCTGCGCGCGGACGCCCCGGATGCCTTCTTCCTGCACCTCAGCGGTGGCCATGACCTGGTCGAGGACCGGCTCTCCCACCGCACCGGCCACTTCATGCCGACGTCGCTGCTCAACTCCCAGTACGCCACCTTGGAGCCCCTGGGTGCGGACGAGCGCGGCGCCGTCCTGGACGTGGGCCCGTCCCCCGAAGAACTCGTCGAGATGGCCGTGGCACTGCTGCGGCCCGTCAATGGAGACCTCGCGTGAGCCTTGCCCCCACTCTGCTGGCGGCCGCCCCACCGGCCCTGCCGCACACCGCCAGCGACTCCCAGCTGCTGATCGCGGTGCTGCTCAGCATCGGTGCGATCGTCCTGCTGATCACCAAGCTGAAGCTGCACCCGTTCCTCGCCCTCACGCTCGGCTCCGGTCTGCTGGCCGCCGTCGCGGGCGCGCCCTTCGACAAGCTGCTCAGCAGCTTCTCCACCGGCTTCGGCTCCACCGTCGCCAGCGTCGGTCTGCTGATCGGCCTGGGCGCGATGCTCGGCAAGCTGCTCGCCGACTCCGGCGGCGCCAACATCATCGCGGACACCGTGCTGTCCCGGACCGGCAACAAGGCGCTGCCGTGGGCGATGGCGCTGATCGCGGCCGTGCTCGGGCTGCCGCTGTTCTTCGAGGTCGGCGTCGTCCTGCTGATCCCGATCGTGCTGCTGGTCGCCCGCCGCGGCAACGTGCCGCTGATGCGGGTCGGCATCCCGGCCCTCGCCGGCCTGTCGGTGCTGCACGGCCTGGTGCCCCCGCACCCGGGCCCGCTGGTCGCCGTCGACGCGCTGAAGGCCGACCTCGGCATCACCCTGGCGCTCGGCCTGCTGATCGCGGTCCCGACCCTGATCATCGCCGGCCCGCTGTTCGCCAAGGTCGCCGAGCGCTGGGTCGGCCCGCTGGAGATCCCGGCCGACACCGCCCCGGAGGACACCGCCAAGCACGAGCGCACCCCGTCCTTCGGCGCGGTCATGGCGACCATCCTGCTGCCGGTCGTGCTGATGCTCGGCAAGGCGCTGGCCGACGTGGTGATCGACGACCCGAAGGCGCTGGGCCAGCGGGTGTTCGACTTCATCGGCTCCCCGCTGATCGCGCTGCTCGCCGCGACCCTCCTCGGCATGCTGACCCTCGGCAAGGCGGCCGGCTTCGACAAGGCCCGGATCTCCGACACCGTCGGCAAGTCGCTCGGCCCGATCGCCGGCATCGTGTTCATCGTCGGCGCCGGCGGCGGCTTCAAGCAGACCCTGATCGACGTGGGCGTCGGCAACGCGGTGAGCGAGTGGTCCGGCAAGTGGCACATCTCCGCGCTGCTGCTGGGCTGGCTGATCGCGGTGCTGATCCGCCTGGCCACCGGCTCGGCGACGGTGGCCACCATCACCGCGGCCGGCATCGTCTCCCCGCTCGCCGCCAACATGTCCTCGACCCACGCGGCCCTGCTGGTGCTCGCGATCGGCGCCGGCTCGCTCTTCCTGTCGCACGTCAACGACGCCGGCTTCTGGCTGGTGAAGGAGTACTTCGGGATGAGCGTCGGCCAGACGCTGAAGTCCTGGTCGGTGATGGAGACGGTGATCTCGGTCGTCGCGATAGCGCTGATCCTGCCGCTGAGCCTGGTCGTCTAGCTCGCGAGGCGACACCACCGCCGAGGGGCGGCACCCGTTACGGGTGCCGCCCCTCGGCGTTTCCGGGTCTCAGCCCAGCAGCCCCGACAGCACCGCCGCCGTCGCCGCCAGCAGTTCCTCCGCCGCCGCCCCGCCGGCGGCCGTGCGGGCCAGCAGCCCCTCGCGTGCCGCCAGGATCACCGCCGCCGCCTGAGCGGCGCTCGCTCCCGGGGGCACCAGCTCCGGCAGCGCCCGCTCCAGGACGTCCGCCAGCGCCCGGGCGACCGCCAGGTCGTGCGCGGCGGCCTGCTCGGCCAGCGCCTCGGTACGGGCCGCGACCAGCCGGAACTCCAGGAACAGCAGGATCCACCCGGACTCCGCCGACTCGACCCGCAGCAGCGCCTCGACCAGCAGCCGGGCCCGCTCCTGCGGTGCCAGCGCCTCGCAGGCCGCCGCCAGCCGCTCCAGCTCGGCCATCCGCCGGGCCGCCTGGTCGTCGAAGAGCGCCAGCAGCAGTTCCTCCTTGCTGCCGAAGTTCG
>NZ_JAFLNG010000733.1 GCF_017427025.1 Streptomyces sp. FH025 | reverse complement strand
CGAGACGATCGAGGACACCGCCGAGCTGGTCACCGCCGCGGGCGGCCGGGGCATCGCGGTGCCGACCGACCACCTGGTGCAGTCCCAGGTGGCCGCCCTGGTGGCACGGATCGAGGCCGAGCAGGGCCGGCTGGACGTCCTGGTGAACGACATCTGGGGCGGCGAGAAGCTGTTCGGCTGGGACACCCCGGTCTGGGAGCACGACCTGGACGACGGCCTGCGGTTGCTGCGCCTGGCGGTGGAGACGCACGCGGTCACCAGCCACCACGCCCTGCCGCTGCTGCTGAAGAACCCGGGCGGCCTGGTGGTGGAGATGACGGACGGCACGGAGGAGTACAACCGCGCCAGGTACCGCAACTCCTTCTTCTACGACCTGGCCAAGTCCTCGGTGCTGCGGATGGCCTTCTCCCTCGGCCACGAGCTGGGCTCGCGCGGCGCCACCGCCGTCGCGCTCACCCCCGGCTGGATGCGCTCGGAGATCATGCTGGAGCAGTTCGGCGTGACCGAGGAGACCTGGCGCGACGCGCTGGCCGAGGAGCCGCACTTCGGCATCTCGGAGACCCCGTACTTCGTCGGCCGGGCCGTCGCCGCGCTGGCCGCCGACCCCGAGGTCTCCCGCTGGAACGGCCGCTCGCTCTCCAGCGGACAGCTCGCCCGGGAGTACGGCTTCACCGACCGGGACGGCAGCCGGCCGGACTGCTGGCGCTACCTGGTCGAGGTGCAGGAGGCGGGCAGGCCGGCCGCACCGGAGTCCTACCGCTGAGCCACCCGGTCCTGCCGCCGACCCGCCGCTGACCTTCCCTGAGCCCCGAACCCCCTTTCGGCGGCGGCGCGTTCACCGCCTGCGAACGGAACTCCATTCCCTTCGCCGCGTATTGACCGCGCCGTCGCCGACTCCCAATAATCGGCCCGATCGGGGCACCCCAGGGAACCCGTGTCGCACGTGTCGCACTGACCTCACCGGACCCGGGAGCGGCCCATGAACGACCAGCCGAGCGACCAGCCGACCAGCCCGTCGACCGACCACCCCAACCTTCACCCCCACCAGGCCGAACTCGCCGCCCTCGCCGAGGAGTTCTTCGCCGCCGAGAACGGCCACAACCCCTTCGAGGCCACCCTCTGCGGCGTCGAGGGCTACGCCCACGAGGTGCCCGACCCGTCCCGCGCGGCCGCGCTGCGCCACCGCGAGGCCCTGCGGGGCTTCGGGGCGCGGCTGGCCGCGATCCCACTGGACGGGCTGACCGGCGAGGAGCGCATCACCCACCGGGTGCTCGCCCGGCTGATCGACAACAACACCGGCCGGATCACCCACGGGCTGGCCGACTTCAGCGTCTCCGCGACCATCGTCGCCCCGCACAACGAGGTGTTCACCACCCTCGCGATGACCGCCGTCGACCAGGAGGGCACCGACGCCTACCTGGAACGCCTGGCCGCCCTGCCCGGCTACTTCGACGCCGCCCTGCAACGCACCGTGGAGGCCGCCGTCGAGGGCCGCCGCCCGCTGCGCAGCGGGGTGGACGCCGCCGTCACCCAGCTGGACGCCTACCTGGCCGCCGGCCCGGCCGCGGACCAGCTGCTGCGCCCGCTCCAGGGCCGCCGGGAGTTCGAGCGGGCCCTGGCGATCGTCCGCGAGGGCGTACGGCCGGCGGTGGCCCGCTACCGGGCAGGGCTGGCCCAGCAGCTGGCACCGGGCGCCCGCCCGGACGACGAGGCCGGGGTCTGCCACGTGCGCGGCGGCGCCGAGGGCTACGCCGACGCCGTCTCCCGCTTCACCCGGCCCGGGCTCACCCCGGAGGAGGTGCACCGGACCGGCCTGGACGCGGTGGCGGCGCTGCGCGAGGAGTTCGCCGAGCTCGGCGGCAAGGTGCTCGGCCTCTCCGGCACCGAGGCCGTCCTGACCGCGCTGCGCGAGGACCGCTCGCTGCGCTTCGGCAGCGCGGCCGAGATCGTCGCCCTGGTCGACGACGCCCTGGAGCGCGCCCGCCGCGCCTCGGCCGACTGGTTCCGTCCGTACCCGATCGCCGACTGCGTGACCAGGGAGATCGACCCGATCGAGGCGGAGACCGCGCCACTGGCCTACTACCAGCCGCCGGGCCCGGGCGGGCTGCCCGGCACGCACTGGATCAACACGCTGCGCCCGGAGGACCGGTTCAGCTACGAGTACGAGGCGATCGCCTTCCATGAGAGCGTGCCCGGCCACCACCTGCAGATCGCCGTCGCGCAGACCCTGCGCCACCTGCCGGAGTTCCGGCAGAAGCCGAGCGGCCAGCTGACCGCCCACGTCGAGGGCTGGGGCCTGTACACCGAGCGGTTGGCGGACGAGATGGGCCTGTACAGCTCGGAGCTGTCCCGCTTCGGCATGCTCTCGCTGGACGCGCTGCGGGCGGTGCGCCTGGTGGTGGACACCGGGCTGCACCACTACGGCTGGTCCCGGGAGCGGGCAATGGCCTTCATGCGGGAGAACACCGCCACGCCCGAGGCCAACGTCCGCAACGAGATCGACCGCTACATCGCCTGGCCGGGGCAGGCCACCGCCTACCTGATCGGGCGGCAGGAGATCGTCCGGCACCGCGAGCGGGCGCGGGCCGCGCTCGGCGGGCGCTTCGACGTCCGGGAGTTCCACCACCAGCTGATCGGGCACGGCAGCCTGCCGCTGGGGGTGCTGGACGATCTGATCACCGACTGGATCGCGACGGTGTAGCCGGGGTCCGAACACGGCGTCAGCGGGTAACCGGGGCCCGGTCACGGCCTCAGCGGGTAACCGGGGCCCGGTCACGGCCTCAGCGGGTAACCGGGGCCCGGTCACGGCGTCAGCGGGTGACGCGCCGTCGCGGAAACGATTCCGCGCGCCCGCGACGGTCTTCCCGCGCCCGGACGTGGCGTCACCCTTTCGGCCCCCTCGACACGGTAGTGTCCGCTGGCGCGGCCTCCGGTGAACACCGCCGGCCGGCCGTCCCATCGCAACGACCTGGAGGAACTCCGTGCCGGCTCCCGCCCGAGGTGCCCTGGCCATAGCCGCGGCCGTCCTGCTCGCCGCAGCCGCAGGCTGCTCGTCCGGCGGCGGCCACACCACCGCCAAGAACGGCGGCCACACCAAGGAGGCCGCGCACGCCTCCGCCCCGGCCGCCGCCGGCGACGCCGCCCAGCCCGCCCCGGCCGCGATCGTCACCGGCCCCGGCCCGAAGAGCTCGTACGACGCCCAGCCGCAGCCCGCGCCGGGCAGCTGCCACTACCGCTACACCACGGACAAGCAGCCGCTGCCCGACCCGAACTGCACCCCGGGGGCGATCAGCCCGGCGGTCAACCAGGGCAACATCAACGACACCATCTGCAAGCCCGGCGGCTACACCTCGACCATCCGCCCGCCGGTGAACATCACCGGCAAGGAGAAGACCGAGAACGCCAAGTCCTACGGCTACACCGGCCCGATGGGCGACGCCGAGTACGACCACCTGATCAGCCTCCAGCTCGGCGGCGACCCCAACGACCCGCGCAACCTGTGGGTCCAGCCGCCCTCCCCCGGACACGTCCCGGGCAAGGGCCCGAACAACCCGAAGGACTCGGTGGAGACCCACCTGCACACCGCGATCTGCAAGGGGCAGGTCACCCTGACCGCGGCCCAGCAGGCGATCGCCACCGACTGGACCACGGCGGAGGCCAAGCTCGGCATCAGCAAGG
>NZ_JAFLNG010000732.1 GCF_017427025.1 Streptomyces sp. FH025 | reverse complement strand
CACGCCCAGGCCTGGCACCCCCGCCACACCCTCGCCGACTACCGGCCCTGAGGCCCCAAGGAACAGGCCCACATCACCTGGTCGGGGGCTTCCCGGCCCGCCGGCCCCCTGCTTGGCTGGCAGCCATTGGCGAAGGGGGGGGCGTTCCGGTGGCAGGAGGCCGCACGTGTCCGAGGAGCAATCCCAGGAACCTGGAATTCCGAACTCCAGCACACCGCCTGAATCCGAGGAAGGGAACGGGGAGCAGCCGGCTGACACCGCGACCGGAGAGGAGGGGAGGAGCAGGAAGAGGAAATACCTCGACACCACCAGCAAGTGGGTCTCCCTGGCGGCCGCGGCCTCGGCCCTGGCCCTCTCGCTCTACAACTTCGTCGGGCTCCATGCGCGGCCGGATGTCGACGTCACGATGCCGATCTCGCTCCGCCTCCTCAGCCTCCCGGGGCGCGCGACCATCATCGCGCAGCCCGTCATCTCCATCACGAACGAGACGCAGAACTCGGAGACCGTGACCGGGCTCGCGATCCGGATGCGGCGGGAGGACCCGGCGCCGCCGCAGGACCAGATCGAGTTCCTCTGGCTCGCCAACGGGCACTGGCAGAGCGACACGACGACGGGCAAGAGCTTCTGGATCGAGGACGAGGACGAGGACGCCAACGCCTTCCCGGTGACCAAGGACAAGCCGTGGACGAAGATCATGTCCTTCAGCACGGACCGCTGGTCATTCGCCCCGGGAACGTACAGCGCCACGCTGACGGTCTACCGCGCGACGACGTCCAAACCGTTCGAGGCCCATTGGTGCCTGGCGCTGACCGCCAACGGAGTCAGCCAGATCAACGTGCAGCACGCGTACTACCCGATCCGAAAGGACTGGCTCGGGGCCTCCGGATCACGGTGCTACCAGGGAGAACCGGCGCCGGCCGGCACTCCCCAGGAGGGAACACCCAGCTCTCCCGCGCCGAACTCACCCAGCTGACCGGATCGTCACGGCCGCCCCGGTGCCCGCCAGGGCGCGCAGGGCGGCGCGGGCCGCCGCCTCGCCGTCGTCGTAGTGGTGGGCGCGGGCGGCGGTCAGGGCGGCGCCCAGGTGGAGGGCGGCCTCCTCGGGGTGGCCGGTGGCGGCCAGGGCGCGGCCGTAGAGGGTCTGGAGGACGACGCGGCGGGTGACCGGGAAGGGCGGCTCGGCCAGGGCCAGGCCCCGGGCCGCGTGGTGGGCGGCCTCCTCCGGGCGGCCGCAGGACAGGCAGTGGTCGGCCAGGTGCTGGCGCGCCAGGGCGGCCAGGTCCGCGCGCTTCGCCCGCCGTTCGGTCAGGGCCAGGGCCCCCTCCAGCAGGCCCCGCACCCGGGCGCCGTCGCCGTAACGGGCGTGCGCGACGGCCAGGTTGACCAGGGCTACGGCCTCGGCGGCGGCATCGCCGGCCAGCGCCGCGAGGCCCGGGGCCCGCTCCAGCTGCACGAGGGCCTCCTCGGGCCGCCCCTCCTCCAGCAGGACCCACCCCAGCAGCGCCCGCGCGCGGGACTGGGCGCCGGGGTCCAGGTCGGCCTCGGCGGCGGCCAGGCCCTGCTCGAGCAGCGGCACCCAGCCGTCCCTCACCTGCCACACGATCAGCGGCCACTGGAGGAGGACCAGGCGCCAGGCCCGGTCGGGCAGCCCGGCCGCCACCGCCGCCTCGACCGCGCCGCGCAGGGTGTCCCGCTCGGCGGCGTACCAGGCCAGCGCGCCCGCGCGGTCCGGGAAGGGCCGGACCTCGACGGGGTGCCGGGCGTCGGGCGGCAGGACGCAGCACGGCTCGCTGCCCGGTTCGGCGGCGGCACTCGCGGCGAGCAGGGTGCGCAGCAGGTGGTCCAGGAGCCGGGGCAGCACCTCGGCCTCGTCGTCCGCCGACTCCGCCGGGCCGGGCAGGCTGCGGGCGTAGAGGCGGACCAGGTCGTGCAGGGTGTAGGCGTCCCGGCCGATCTCCACGACCAGGTGGGCGGCGGCCAGGTGGTCGAGCGCCCGCGCGGCCCGCTCCAGGTCGCAGCCGTCCAGCGCCGCCGCGGTACGGCTGTCCAGGGTGGCGCCGGTGTGCGCGCCGAGGCGCCGCAGCAGCCGCCGGGCCGGGCCGGGCAGGTGCTGCACGGTCAGCGCGAGGGCCGCGGCGACACTGGTGTCCTCCACCTCCAGCAGCCCCAACCGGCCCTGCTCGTCGGCCAGTTCATCGGCCAGGGCGGCCAGCCCCCGGGCCGGACCGGTGGCGATACGGGCCGCCGCCAGGCGCAGCGCGAGCGGCAGCCCGTCACACAGGACGGCCAGCCGGGCGGCGGCCTCGCGCTCGGCCGCGACCGCCTCCGCGCCCAGGGTGGCGGCGAGCAGGGAGACGGACTGCGGCGCCGACAGCTCGGCGAGCGGGACGGGCCGGGCGGCGTCCGAGGCGACCAGCCCGCCCAGGCGCTCGCGGCTGGTCACCACCGTCACGCAGCCCTCCCCGTCGGGCAGCAGCGGGCGCACCTGCCCGGAGCGGCGCGCGTTGTCCAGGACGAGCAGCATCCGGCGCCCGGCCGTCAGCTCCCGGTAGCGGGCCGCCATCGCCTCGGGGGAGCGGGGCATCCCCTCGGCCGGCAGGCCCAGGGCGAGCAGCAGTTCGCGCAGCACCGCGCCGGTGGAACGCTCGGGCAACGGGCTGTGCCCGCACAGGTCGACGAACAGTCGCCCGTCGGGGAAGTCGGCCTGCCGCAGGTGCGCCCAGTGCACGGCGAGGGCGCTCTTGCCGACCCCGGCCCCGCCGGTGACCACGGCCACCGCCCCGGGGGAGGCGGTGGCCCGATCCAGCGCGGCCAGCTCCTCCCGGCGCCCGGAGAAACCCCTCGGCCGCCGGGGGAAGAGCCAGGACGGCGCCGTCTCGGGCACGCTCTCGACGGCAGGCGTTCTGGGCGGCCCGTCGGAGCGCAGCAGCGCCCCGTACGCCTCGGCCAGCTGCGCCCCGGGGTCGATCCCCAGCTGACGCGCCAGGGCCCGGCGGGTGCGGTCGTACCACTCCAGCGCCTCCGAGCGCCGCCCCGCCCGGCCGAGCGCCGTCATCAGCGCCGCGACCAGCGACTCGCGCAGCGGGTTCGCCGCGGCCTCGGCGCCCAGCACGCCCGCCGCCGCGCCGTGGTCGCCGAGCCGGGCGTGGGCGCGGGCCAGCTCCTCGGCCGCGGCGAGCCGGGACTCCTCCAGCGCCTGCGCGGCGCACTGCAGCGGCACGCTGGGCTCGATGCCGCCGAGCGCGGGCCCGCGCCACAGCGCCAGCGCCTCCCGCAGCGGCGCCACCGCCGCGTGGGCCTCCCGTGCGGAGGAGGCCGAGCGCACCAGGTGCTCGAACCGCCCGGCGTCCACCGCCGCTTCGGGCACCCGCAGCAGGTAGGCGCCGCCGTCGGTGAGGAGTTCGACCCCGGCGGCCGGCGCACCGGCGGCGGCGAGCACCGCGCGCAGCCCGGAGACGTGGTTGTGGATGACGGTGCGTGAGTGCCGGGGCGGCTCGCCGTCCCACAGCGCCTCGGTGAGCCGGCCGACGCCGACCGGCGTGCCGGGGTTCAGCAGCAGCATCGCCAGCAGGGCGCGACGCTTGGGCGATCCGAGGGCGAGCTCCCGGCCGTCCGCGGCCACCGCCGCCACCGGGCCCAACAACCGGAAATCCACCCCGTGCCCCCTACCGCCCCCTCA
>NZ_JAFLNG010000731.1 GCF_017427025.1 Streptomyces sp. FH025 | reverse complement strand
CCACCGCCGCCCTGGATTGTCGCAGGTGGGAGTGGTTGTCGGTACCCGAATTTCCCCGGACCGCGGCCCGGGCGGCGGCCCGGGCGGGTGACGACCCGTTGAATTTACCGTCCTGTGCAACTATTGTTGTGGCACATAAAGCGCACCCGCAAGAGCACCGCCTTGGCGCCTCCGACCCCTGGGAGTCCCGACATGAGCACCACCCTCTTCGCCCCGTACACCCTGCGGACCCTGACCGTCCCCAACCGGGTCTGGATGCCGCCGATGTGCCAGTACAGCGCGGCGCCGGCCGGAGAGGCGGCCGGGGTCCCGACCGACTGGCACTTCGCCCACCTCGCGGCGCGGGCAGCGGGCGGCACCGGGCTGATCATCGCGGAGGCCACCGCCATCAGCCCCGAGGGGCGCATCAGCCCGTACGACCTCGGGCTGTGGAACGACGCCCAGGTCGAGGCGTTCAGGCGGATCACCTCCTTCCTGAAGGGGCAGGGCACCGCCCCCGCCGTCCAGCTCACCGTCGCCGCCGCCGCGATCGTCCAGGACGGCCGCCTCCTGGTGGTCAGCAAGCAGGCCGCCCCCGAGGTCTTCTACCTGCCCGGCGGCAAGCCCGACCCCGGCGAGGACGCGCTGCAGGCCCTCACCCGCGAACTGCGCGAGGAACTCGGCGCGGCCCCCGTCGACCCGCGCCACCTCACCGACATCCGCGCCACCGCCGCCCTGGAGGGCGTGCCCATGCTGATGGTCGTCTTCACCGCCACCCTGGACCGCGCCCCCGCCCCCGCCGCCGAACTCGCCGACCTGCGCTGGACGGACGGCCGCGACGACACCCTCCACCTCGCCCCGGCCGTGCGCGACCACCTCCTGCCCCTGCTGCGCGAGCGCGGCGACCTGGCCTGAGAGCCGGGAACGCCGCCTGCGCCGCCCGGGACATCCCAGGGCGGCGCAGACGGCGTCCAGGCGGTGGGTGCTTCAGGCGGCGGCCGTACGCGCGCCGTCGCCGCCGCCGCTCACACCGACTGCCGCAGCGGCAGCCGGACCGCCAGGCGCCAGCGCCCCTCGCCCTGCGGCCCGGCCTCGAACTCCCCGTGCAGCAGCCGCACCCGCTCGGCCAGGCCGGGCAGCCCGTGCCCGGAGGTCGGGAAGCGGCCCGCCCCCGGGCCGGCCCCGTCGGCCACGGCGTTGACCACGCTCAGCTCCAGCACCCGCGCCCCCGCTGCCACCCGCAGCCCGATCGGCCCGCCCGCGCCGTGCCGCAGCGCGTTGGTCAGCCCCTCCTGGAGGATCCGGTAGGCGGCCCGGGAGAGCGTGCCCTGCACCTGCGACAGGTCCCCGGTGGTCTGCTGCTCGACGACCGCGCCCGCGTGCCGCAGTCGCTCGACCAACTCGGGCAGGTCGGCGAGGGTACGGGTCGGCGCGGCGTTCGACTCCTCCTCGCGCAGCGCGCCGAGCACGTAGTCGAGGTCCTCCAGCGCGGCCCGGGTGGACTCCTCGATGCTGCGCATGGCGGCCCGCGCCGCCGCCGGGTCGGCGGCCAGCACCTCGCCCGCGACGGCCGCCTGGATGGTGGCGGCGGTCAGGGTGTGCCCGATCGAGTCGTGCAACTCGTGGGCCAGCCGGTTGCGTTCGGCCAGCAGCCGCTCCCGCTCGGCGGCCATCGCGAGCTTCTCGGCCGGCGAGGGCCCGAGCAGCCGGGGCGCCAGGTGGCGCAGGGCGCCCGCCACCGCGGCGAGCAGGGCCGCCGCCAGCGCCAGGCACAGCGCCGCCGTGATCCAGGACCACACGCCCGTGATCTCCGTGGCCCAGCCGAAGAGGCTCACCCGCGCCGGGTCGGACGCCCGCCACCCCGGTATCGTGATCCCCATCGCCAGCAGCGTGCTGCCGCCGATCAGGACCGTCCACCCGAGCGCCACGTGCGCCACCACGAACACCGGCGTGCGCCACCACTGCGTCGCGGCCCCCTTCACCGGGGCGGGCACCGCGACGCCCAGCAGCCGCCGCGCCCCCGCCGCCAGCACCCGGCGCACCACCCGGGGCAGCCCGGCCGCCGCGAGCAGCACCACCCACACCGGCAGCGCCACCCACACCGAGTCCGGCCGCCCCGACACACCCAGCGTCACCCCGAGCGCCACCGTCGCCACCGGCAGCCCCGCCAGCGCCCCGAGCACCGCGAACAGCACACCCGTGTACGTCGACCTGCGCAGCAGCAACCGCATTCCCTTGATCATGGCGTCAGTATCACCGGCCGCCGCGCCTCCGACCTCCCTCGATCGGGGGAGAGCCTGCGGCGGACTGCGCCCCCGTGCCTTCGTCGGTGCCCGCCTCGAACCCGGCCGGAACGCGACCACCCGTTCGTATGAATCCGGGTCGAAGCCGTCGCCAGGGCGGCCGCGGTTCCAGACCATCGGCCTTAATGAAGATCAATCAAAAGCTCTTCCGACAAGGCCTGTTGGCCACCGCCTCCACGGTCACGGTGCTGGCCGCCACGGCCGCCCAGGACGCGCCCGCCCAACGCGACGAGGGCCCGCACCGCTACAGGGTGTCCACCCGCACCGACGGGGCCTGGGCACTGCCCGCCGCCCTGGCCTCCTTTACCGTGCACACCCGGGGCACCGGCGGCAGAGGCGGCGCGGCCGGCCAGTGACCTGACCGGCCCGCTGAACCCGGCGGCCGGCCGACCCCCTGAAGACGCCGTCGGCGCCGCCCGGGGATGTACCCGGGCGGCGTGCGCTGGGCGGTGTCAGCTGGTCCGCCGGACGATCGTGAGGCCCTCCCAGCCCTTGGAACCCACGGTCTGGAGCGCGGTCGCGTCCAGGCGTCCATCCCGCGCGATATCCGCGAGAACCGTGCGCACACCTTGGACCCGGTCATCAGAGCTGTCGGTCGGTGACGGCGCCGTTGCGCACGACGTTGTCGATGACGATCACGCTCCCGGGCCGGGTCAGCGCGAGGGACAGCTTCAGGTACTCGGGGTTGCTGGGCTTGTACGCATCGATGAACACGAAGTCGTACGGCTCCACGCCGTCTTTGACGAGTTGTCGCGCGGAGGCCGCCGCAGGGCCGACGATGACATCGACACGGTCGGCCACCGCCGCCTGTTCGAGGTTCGCCCGCGCGATGTCGGCGTTGTGCTCCTCCAGTTCGAGCGAGGTGACCCGGCCCTGGTCGCCGCCGGCGCGCGCGAGCCAGACGGTGCTGTAGCCGGCCAGGGTTCCGAACTCCAGCACCCGCTTCGCGCCGGCCATCTGGCACAACAGCGCGAGGAGCTTTCCCTGGTTCGGGGACACCTCGGCCTGCGGCATCGTGGTCCGCTGACCGGACTCGCGGGCGCCGATCAGCGCCTGTCCTCGGGAACAAGTGTGTCGACGAAGTAGGCGTCGACCTCACGCCAGGCTCCTTCGGATTCGTACATCGGTGGCTTCCTCTTCTCGTGTGCGTGGTTGCTTCTCCGCGCGCGGTTCAAGGCAGGGGCCCGAGGAGGGGGGGGAGTTCAACGTCGTTGTATGGAGGATGACTTGGACTCCCTCGCGACCGCACTCCATGGGAAGGCCGATGACCTGCTGAAGGATTCGCCGCGGCTCGCTGTCTGGCGGCCGGCGGGGTTCGGCGAGCGGGGCTGAGCGAGGGGAGAGCAGGAGGGCCGTGATCGCCGGGGGGCGGTGACGGCCCTCTTCGGCGTTGCTCTTAC
>NZ_JAFLNG010000730.1 GCF_017427025.1 Streptomyces sp. FH025 | reverse complement strand
GACGTCCCGCCCGATGGCGTCGAGGAGCTCGGTAAGCGGGCGGCCCTCGGCGGGCAGCGGGGCGTCCAGCAGGGCCTGCCGGGCGGTCTCGTCCATCGGCTGCCAGACCGGGCGGGCGGGCAGTTCGGCGAGGTAGTCGGAGACGAGGTCGGCGGTGGCGTGGGCGGCGCTGCGGAAGTCCGCGGTGGTCATGGGCGTGCTCCAGGGAGGCCGGGAGGCGCGGCGTCCTTGGCGCACCGTGGTTCGGTGATCTTACGGTTCGGCGATCTTGCGGTCCGGTGATCTCGCGGTCTGGTGATCTCGCGGCTCGGTGATCCCGCGGTCCGGTGATCTCGCGGCTCGGTGGTGCCGTGCCGGTGATGCTACGGAAAGGGCCCGCGCCGTGCGGCGAGGGCCCTCATGGTGAGACCGGAAGACTCAGTCCAGCGAGCTGGACAGCCCGCTCGCGCTGCGGCAGTAGCCCTGCATCTCCCTGTCGGTGATCTTGGCGCAGAGCCGTCCGGCCGCGCCGTGATCGGTGTAGTTGACCGTGTAGTAGCTGACCAGACCCTCGGCGCAGGCCTTGCGCTGCCAGCCGTCGGCGGCGGTGGCGCACTGCTGGGCGGCCCAGTCCTCGCGGTCCAGGTTGTACTTCATGGTCCGCGAGCCGACGCCGCGGCTACAGTCCACCGCCCCGCCGTTCGCCTTGCCGTTGAGGCACCACTTGAGGGCCTCGGCGTACACCTCGGGGTGGTTCGGGTAGTCGTGCGAGGACAGGTAGAAGGTCGGGGCGTAGAAGTAGCAGGCCGACTGGAACAGACTCGGCTGGTCCTTGCACGGGTAGAGCGGGTCCTGGGCGAGCTTGTCGGCGGGCAGGTTGGCCTTGGCCTGCTCGTCCTCCTCGTCCGGGCCGAAGAGCTGCATGAACAGGCCCTCGGAGCAGCGGATCCGGTTCTGGTCGCTGGGGAACTTGTTGCACAGTTCGCGCGCCTTGGCGACGTCCTGCTTGACCACGAACATCGTGCCGTGGCCGACGCCGTGGATGCACGGCCCGGTGTTCTGGGGGGCGCACAGCTTGAGCAGGTCCACCTCGGGCTGGGCGGAGGCGTTGAGCATCTCCTCGACCGCGCCGTGCAGGTAGCCGGCCGCGCAGGTCTCGTGCGGGAAGGAGATGACCTTCTGGAAGTCGGCGTTGAAACGCTTGACCGCCGCGTGGCCGAGCTCGTGCGCGATCGGGTGGCAGAAGCGCACGGTGTACGGCTTCTCCTTGGTGATCCGGTCGAGGTCGGCGAGGGCGACGCCGGGGTCGGTGGCGTCCATCTCGGCCATCAGCTTGTTGCGCAGCGTCGAGCGGGTCCACACCGCCGGGTCGCCGGTCGGGGTGGCGCCCGGCGCGCCCGCGACGGCCGGCCGGGCTCCGGCGGGGGCTCCCGGCGTGCCCGACCCGGCCGGGGTCGCGGTGGCCACCGGGGGCGACCAGTCGGTGACGGCCACCGAACCGAGGCCCAGGACGCCCAGGAGCAGGGCGGTGAGAATCGCGAATACTCGCGGCTGCATGACGGGATCCCCCGGCGGATCGAGGTGAACGGTTCGCTCCCATCCTGACGGCGTGGGGGCGGGAAGCCGCGTTTTCGCCCGCCATTCGGGAGGTGCCGGCGACGCTATCGCATCGGCGCCACGCCGATGTGGGGTGGGAGGGGTCCCGGTGTTCACCCGGACGGCGCAGCGGCCCGGCGGTGTGCCGTCCGCCGCGCCGTCCGGGGGATCCTCAGAGGTCCAGCGTCACCTGGTACTCCGTCAGCCAGAGGTCGAGGTCCAGCGCGAGGTCGACGGCCAGCCGTACCGACTGAGGGTCGGTGGCCGGGGCCAGCGCGTCGGTCAGGCGCTCCCCGTCCAGCAGGTCCAGTACCGGGGACTTCCGTGCGGCGGCGAGCCGGGTGAGTTCGGCGCGCAGAGCCGCCGGGTACTGCGGGTCCGCCGTCACCGGGTACGGGCTCTTCACCCGATCGGCGACCGCGGCCGGCAGCACGTCCCTGACGGCGGCGCGCAGCAGGCTCTTCTCCCGCCCGTCGAAACTCTTCATCGCCCACGGGGTGTTGAAGACGTACTGGACCAGCCGGTGGTCGCAGAACGGCACCCGCACCTCCAGCCCGTTGGCCATGCTCATCCGGTCCTTGCGGTCGAGCAGGATGGTGACGAAGCGGGTCAGGTTGAGGTAGGAGATCTCGCGCATCCGCCGCTCCAACGGGTCGGCCGAGTCCAGGTGCGGGACCTCGGCGATCGCCTCGCGGTAGCGGGTTCGGCGGTAGCCGTCCAGGTCGAGCCTGCGGAGCAGGCCGGCGTCGAGCAGGTGTTCGCGCGGGACGGCGCCGCCGCCGGCGATGCTGGTGACGCCCTCGATCCAGGGAAAGTTCTCGGTGGCGACGGTCTTCGGGTCGTGGAACCAGCGGTAGCCGCCGAAGAGCTCGTCCGCGGACTCGCCGGACAGCGCGACGGTGGACCGGCGGCGTACGTCCCGGAAGAGCAGCAGCAGCGAGACGTCCATGTCGCCGACGCCGTTGGGCAGGTCGCGGGCGCGCAGCGCGACGGAGCGCTGGGACAGGTCGGAGAGTTCGGCGGCGTCCAGCTCGATCACGCTGTGGTCGGCGCCGACGTGGTCGGCGAGCAGCCGGGCGTACGGGCCGTCCGCGGTCTGCCGGACCCCGTCGGCGTGGAAGTTCTCGCTCTGGCCGGCGAAGTCCACCGCGAAGGAGCGCACCGGGCCGGCCCCGGCGTCGCGCAGCGCCTTGGCGGCGATGGCGGTGACGGCGCTGGAGTCCAGGCCGCCGGAGAGCAGCGAGCAGAGCGGGACGTCCGCGTCCAGCTGGCGGTGGACGATGTCGTCCAGCAGCGCCCGGACGGTCGCGATCGTGGCCTCCAGGCTGTCGGTGTGCTCGCGCGCCTCCAACGCCCAGTAGCGGTGCTCCGAGAGGCCCCCGCGGCGCACCCGCACGACGTGCCCGGGCCGGACCTCGCGGATGCCCCGGTACGGGGTGAGGCCGGGGGTGCGGGTGAAGGCGAGCAGTTCGCGCAGCCCGTCCAGGTCGACCACCGGGCGGACGGCGGGGTGGGCGAGGACGGCCTTGACCTCGGAGCCGAAGACCACGCCGTCCGGGGTGGGGTGGTAGTGCAGCGGCTTGACGCCCATCCGGTCGCGGACCAGTAGCAGCTCCTCGCTGCGGGCGTCCCAGATCGCGAAGGCGAACATGCCGTTGAGCCGCCCGGCCAGGTCCGCGCCCCACTCCAGGTAGGCGTGCAGCACGACCTCGGTGTCGCTGCGGGTGCGGAAGCGGTGCCCGGCCGCCTCCAGCTCCGCGCGCAGCTCGCGGTGGTTGTAGACCTCGCCGCTGTAGGTGAGCGCGGCCAGCAGCCGGCCGTCCTGCTCGACCGTCATCGGCTGGACGCCGCCCTCGATGTCGATCACCGCGAGCCGGCGGTGGCCGAGCGCGGCGTGCGGCTGCAGGTGGACGCCCCCGGCGTCCGGACCGCGGCAGAGCTGAGTGTCCGTCATCGCGTCGAGGACACTCCGTTCGGCCCGTTCGGTCCGTTCGGCGGTGAGGTCGCGCTCGAAGGCGACCCATCCGGTGATCCCGCACATCAGCAAGCCTCCGGTCTTCCGCTTCTTTTGCTTCGTGTTCTTTCGTTTGCGCACTTCCGCTTCGTGTTCCGGGTGTCACGCTACGT
>NZ_JAFLNG010000073.1 GCF_017427025.1 Streptomyces sp. FH025 | reverse complement strand
CTGGCTCGGCCGCCAGGCCCGCGGCGAGGCCCCGGGCAGCGCCCGGCTCGCCTTCGTCACCTCCAGCGAGCGCTGCGCGATGACCTCCGCCCCGCAGCCCGGCCTGCCGCACGCCCCCGAGATCCTCAAGGCCATCGTGCACGCCAACGACGGCCGCCTCGACGCCCTCGCCGAGGTCGCCGCCCCCGGCCGGCTGCGCCTCGGCGACCGCCTGGTCATCGACTGACCGGCCGTTCGGGTGGGCGCCTTCCGGGGAAGGACCGAGGGCATGACGATCCCTCACCGCATGACCGGCACCGGCGACCACCACGTCCTGGTCCTGCACGACTGGTTCGGCACCTCTGCCGGCTGGGGCCCCTTCCTCGACCACCTCGACGGCGGGGCCTTCAGCTACGCCTTCCTCGACTACCGCGGCTACGGGGAGCGCAAGGACGTCCCCGGCGCGTACACGCTCGCCGAGATCGCCTCGGACGCGCTCGCCCTCGCCGACCAGCTCGGCTGGGACCGCTTCTCCCTGGTCGGCCACTCGATGGGCGCCAAGGCGGCCCAGCAGGTGCTCGCCGAGGCGCCGCTGCGGGTGCGCAAGCTGGTCGGCCTGGCCCCGGTGCCGGCCGGGCCGTACCCGCTGGACGAGGCCGGCGCGGCGCTGTTCCACGGCGCCGCCGGGGACCGGGAGAAGCGCTTCGCGATCCTCGACCTGGTCACCGGCCGGCGGGCCGGCCGGGTCTGGCTCGACCACATGGTCGACCAGTCGCTGCGGCAGTCCACCCCGGAGGCCTTCGGCGGGTACGTCCGGGACTGGACGACCGCCGACCTGGAGAAGCGGATCAGCGGCAATCCGGTGCCGGTCAAGGCCATCGTCGGCGAGTACGACCTCGCCCTGACCGCCGAGGTGGCGCGCGGCACCTGGCTCGCCCACTACCCGAACGCCGAACTGGAGGAGCTCAGCGGCAGCGGGCACTACCCGATGTACGAGACGCCGGTGGCGCTGGCCGCGTCCGTGGAGTCCTTTCTGCACAACTAGCGCACGACTCACTCCTTCGAGTGAGCTGCACGGCGATGGGCGCGGATCTGTAGCAGGCTCCTCCACGCAACTGACCGACCGTCAGGCCAAGGAGGCCCCGTGTCCACGATCCCGGAGAACCTCAAGTACACCAGGGACCACGAGTGGGTGGAGACCACAGGGAAGGACAAGGCCCGCGTGGGCATCACCGACTACGCGCAGAAACAGCTCGGCGACATCGTCTTCGTCGACATCCCCACGGCGGGGAAGAAGCTCGAACAGAACGCGACGTTCGGCACGGTGGAGTCGGTCAAGTCGGTGAGCGACCTCTTCCTGCCGCTCACCGGCACGGTCGCCACGGTGAACGAGGAGCTGGACGGTGAGCCTGAACTGGTCAACACGGACGCGTACGGCGACGGCTGGATCATCGAGCTCACCTTCACCAAGCCCGAGGAGCTGAAGGAACTGCTCACGGCGGCCGAGTACAAGGCCTACCTCGACGAGGAGTAGGCCCGGAAACGCGCCCGGCCCTCCTCGGACGAGGAGGGCCGGGCGGTCGAACGGGTCGGGCTCAGACGCCGAGCCCGCGGACGACCAGGTCGACCAGCGCGAAGAAGAACAGCGAGATGCCGACGAAGCTGTTGGTCTGGAAGAACGCCCGGTTGAGCTTCGACAGGTCGTTCGGCTTCACGATGGTGTGCTCGTACACGAACGCGCCCGCGACGACCACCAGGCCGATCCAGAACGCCACTCCGGCGTCCGTCAGGATCGCGAACCAGCCCAGCAGGAGCGTGGTCAGCAGGTGGCAGACCCGCGCGCCCCAGATCGCGGCGGGCACGCCGAAGCGGGCCGGCGGCGATCCGACGCCGTTCTCCCGGTCGGACTCGACGTCCTGGCAGGCGTAGATCAGGTCGAAGCCGCCGATCCAGATGCCGACCGCGACGCCCAGGACGACGGCCTCCCAGGACCAGCTGCCCGTCACCGCGAGCCAGGCGCCCACCGGGCCCATCGCCTGCGCGATGCCCAGGATCGCCTGCGGGAAGTTCGTGAAGCGCTTGCCGTAGGGGTAGACCACCATCGGCACCACGGCCACCGGAGCGAGCGCCAGGCACAGCGGGTTGAGCATCGCCGCCGCGCCGAGGAAGACCACCAGCGCGACGGCCGAGCCGACGTACGCGGTCTTCAACGACACCGCGCCCGTGACCAGTTCACGCCCCGCCGTGCGCGGGTTGCGGGCGTCGATCTCGCGGTCGATGATCCGGTTCGCCGCCATGGCGAAGGTCCGCAGGCCGACCATGCACACCGTGACGATGAACAGCTCGCCCCAGTGCATCCGCTTGTCGGCGAGGAACATGGCCGTCAGCGCGGCGATGTAGGCGAAGGGGAGCGCGAAGACCGAGTGCTCGATCATCACCAGGCGCAGGAACGCCTTGGTGCGCCCGGGAGTTTCAACAGCGGCCGTGCTCACAGTCCGCACTCCGGAACATCCCCGCTGGTGCGGGGCCAACCGGCCCCCCGCGCCTGGCTCGACTTCACGACGTTGCTCCTCACAGTCCGTATTCCTTCCAGCGACGCGAGACCAGCGCGGCCGTCGCCGGGTCCGAGGAGACCATCTCCGGCCAGCCGCCGTCCCGGGTGTAGCCCTCCTCGGGCAGCTTGCGGGTCGCGTCGATGCCCGCCTTGCCGCCCCAGAACTGCTGGTAGGAGGCGTGGTCGAGGTGGTCGACCGGGCCCTCGACGACCGTGAGGTCGCGGCTGTAGTCGACGTTGCCGAAGGCCCGCCAGGCGACCTCCTGGTAGTCGTGCACGTCGCAGTCGGAGTCCACCACGATGATCAGCTTGGTCAGCGACATCATGTGCGCGCCCCAGATCGCGTGCATCGTCTTCTGGGCGTGCTTCGGGTACTTCTTGTCGATCGAGACGATCACGCAGTTGTGGAAGCCGCCCGCCTCGGGCAGGTCGTAGTCGACGATGTCCGGGATGATGATCTTCAGCAGCGGCAGGAAGAACCGCTCGGTGAACTTGCCCAGCGGGCCGTCCTCGGTCGGCGGCCGACCGACCACGATGGACTGGAGGATCGGACGGCGGCGCATCGTCACGCAGTCGATCGTCAGTGCCGGGAACGGCTCCTGCGGGGTGTAGAAGCCGGTGTGGTCGCCGAACGGGCCCTCGGGCAGCATCTCGCCGGGCTCCAGCCAGCCCTCCAGCACCACCTCCGCGTCGGCCGGGACCTGCAGCGGGACGGTCTTGCAGTCGACCATCCGCACCCGCTCCCCCGCGATGAACCCGGCGAAGAGGTACTCGTCGATGTCCCCGGGCAGCGGCGCGGTGGCCGCGTAGGTGACGGCCGGCGGGCAGCCGAAGGCGATCGCGACCGGCAGCCGCTCCCCGTGCTTGGCCGCCACCGCGTAGTGGTTGCGGCTGTCCTTGTGGATCTGCCAGTGCATCCCGATGGTGCGGCGGTCGTGCCGCTGGAGCCGGTAGAGGCCCAGGTTGCGGATGCCGGTGTCCGGGTCCTTGGTGTGGGTCAAGCCCAGGTTGAAGAAGGAGCCGCCGTCCAGCGGCCAGGTGAAGAGCGCGGGCAGCTCGTCCAGGTTGACGTCGTCGCCGGTGAGCACGACCTCCTGGACGGGCGCCTCCTTGACGTGCCGGGGCGGCACGTGCGCCATCGAGGCGAGCTTGCCGAAGGCGTCCCGGAAGCCGGTGAAGCCCTGCGGCAGCTCGGGCTTGAGCAGTCCGGCGATCTTCTCCGAGATGTCGTCCGGGCCCTTGAGGCCGAGCGCCTTGGCCAGGCGCCGCTCGGTGCCGAAGACGTTCATCGCCAGCGGCATCGACGAGCCCTTGACGTTCTCGAACAGCAGCGCCGGGCCCTTGGCCTTCTGCACGCGATCGACGATCTCGCCGACCTCCAGGTGCGGGTCCACCTCCGCCTTGATGCGCTTGAGGTCGCCCTCGCGGTCGAGGGCCCGGAGAAACGAGCGGAGATCGTCGTATGCCATGCCTGTCAGTATCCGCCACCCGATAGCCTGGCCGGGTCAAGGGCCCCGGGAAGGCGCCCGCCGCCACTCGCCGACGCCGGGGGAGATCACAGCCGTGCTGAGGATCCTTCTGACCATCATCCTTCCGCTCGCGCTCTGGGTCTGGGCGTTCATCGACTGCCTGATCACGCCCGAGGACGAGGTCCGGTACCTGCCGAAGCCGATCTGGCTGATCATCGTGCTGCTCTTCCCGCCACTGGGCCCGATCGCCTGGCTGGTGGCCGGCAAGCAGCGCGGCTTCCTGCGGGCAGGCGCCGGCGCGGCCGACGGTCGCGCGGGCCGCCCGGCCGGGGCTCCGCGCGGCGGACGCCCGACCGCGCCGGACGACGACCCGGAGTTCCTCGCCTCCCTGGCGAAGGAGTCCTTGCAGAGGGACGACAAGGACCACGAGGACATGCTCAAGCGGTGGGAGGCCGATCTGCGCCGCCGGGAAGAGGAGCTGCGCGGCCGCGACGAGCCCGAGGACGACCGAAAGAGCTGATCAAAGCGGCCCCGCCGCTTACCTCGGACAGCCCACCCGGGCGCGGACGGGTGGGCTGTGGCGTTTTTGGCGCTTCTCTACGATTGCGGACCTGCCGACAGGATCCCGACCCACCTCGGCGACCGGCTTGACCGGCCCTTGAGCGGACCACAAGAAGCCCGTCCTACATTGGTGCGCGACGGCCCTGACCTGCGCGTTTCTTCATGCTCAGATCATCGGACCATCATCTGCCCGACAACCCCCAGTATTCGAACAGACACCGAGCGCTCAACCTTCGGCCCGGCCGATTCTGTCCAGGCCTGACAGCTAAACGAACCCGACCTTGTACGGAATCGACGCCGAAACCAGCGCACGGCCCCTCGTACAGTCATAAGTGAAGAAATTGATTCGCAGCTGGGGGCACAGCAGACGTTGGCTGTCGGACAGTTCCCTCACCCTTGGAGTGGTTCGAGATGACGGTTGTGCATGAGGCGCCGGTAGGCGACGAGGTCCCCGAGGTCCCGGTCGACGCCCGGGGGCGGGTCGCCGAGCTGCACGAGCTGCGCGAGAAGGTGCGCCGCGGCCCCAGCGACAAGGCGACCGAGGCCCAGCACGCGAAGGGCAAGCTCACCGCCCGGGAGCGCATCGAGCTCCTGCTGGACGAGGGCTCCTTCCGTGAGGTCGAGCCGCTGCGCCGGCACCGCGCCCAGGGCTTCGGCCTGGAGGCCAAGAAGCCGCACACCGACGGCGTGATCGTCGGCTGGGGCACCGTGCACGGGCGCACCGTGTTCACCTACGCACACGACTTCCGGATCTTCGGCGGCGCGCTGGGCGAGGCCCACGCGCAGAAGATCCACAAGATCATGGACATGGCCATCGCGGCCGGTGCGCCGCTGGTCTCGCTGAACGACGGCGCCGGCGCCCGCATCCAGGAGGGCGTCACCGCCCTGGCCGGCTACGGCGGCATCTTCCAGCGCAACACCAAGGCCTCCGGCGTCATCCCGCAGATCTCGGTGATGCTCGGCCCGTGCGCCGGCGGCGCCGCGTACTCCCCCGCGCTGACCGACTTCGTCTTCATGGTCCGCGAGACCTCGCAGATGTTCATCACCGGCCCGGACGTGGTCCAGGCGGTGACCGGCGAGAAGATCACCCAGAACGGCCTGGGCGGCGCCGACGTGCACGCCGGCGTCTCGGGCGTCTCGCACTTCGTCTACGACGACGAGCAGTCCTGCATCGAGGAGGTCCGCTTCCTCCTGTCGCTGCTGCCGCAGAACAACCGCGAGATGCCGCCGTCCGTCCTCAGCGAGGACCCGGTCGACCGGCGCAACGACAGCCTGCTGGACCTGGTGCCCGCCGACGGCAACCGCCCGTACGACATGCGCAAGGTGATCGAGGAGATCGTCGACCACGGCGAGTACCTGGAGGTCCACGAGCGCTGGGCGACCAACGTGCTGTGCGTGCTGGCCCGGGTCGACGGCCACGTGACCGGCATCATCGCCAACCAGCCGCAGTCGCTGGCCGGCGTGCTGGACATCAACGCCAGTGAGAAGGCCGCGCGCTTCGTCCAGATGTGCGACGCCTTCAACATCCCGCTGGTCACCCTGCTCGACGTCCCCGGCTTCCTGCCCGGCGTCGACCAGGAGCACGGCGGCATCATCCGGCACGGCGCCAAGCTGCTGTACGCGTACTGCAACGCCACCGTGCCGCGCATCTCGCTGATCCTGCGCAAGGCCTACGGCGGCGCCTACATCGTGATGGACTCCCGCTCGATCGGCGCGGACCTGTCCTACGCCTGGCCGACCAACGAGATCGCGGTGATGGGTGCCGAGGGCGCCGCCAACGTCATCTTCCGCCGCGAGATCAACGGCGCCGAGGACCCGGACGCGATGCGGGCCCAGAAGATCAAGGAATACAAGAGCGAGCTGATGCACCCGTACTACGCGGCCGAGCGCGGCCTCGTGGACGACGTCATCGACCCGGCCGAGACCCGCCAGGTGATCGCCTCCGCCCTGGCGATGCTCCGCACCAAGCACGCCGACCTGCCCAGCCGCAAGCACGGCAACCCGCCGATGTAGTACGGCGGTTCACCAGCGCAGGCCGTACCGAGCGACACCACACACCACAGCAACCGGGGGAGAAACCAGGACATGACCGATTCCGCCGAACCCCTCGTCCGCATCGTCCGCGGCAGCCTCTCCGACGAGGAGCTCGCCGCCCTGACCGCCGTCCTGCTGGCCCGCGCCGCCGCCGGGCAGCAGGCCGCCGCCATCGCGCCGGTCGAGCCGATCGCCACCTGGCACCGGCTGGAGCGCCGCCCGGCGTACTACTCCCCGGTCAGCTGGCAGCAGGCCGCCTGACAGGCCTCGAACGCTGACGACGGCCGGCCACCCCACCCGGGTGGCCGGCCGTCGGAGCGTTCGGGGGCGTGCACGCTCCGTTCGCGCCCGTCCGGTCGGACGTGCGACGGCTCGGTAGAATACCTACTGGACGGTATGCGCCCGTCGCCCCGTCGGCCCCCATAGGATCGGCCGCTGCCGAGGTACAGAAATTTCCAGGGAGGCTGCGATGGCCAGGCAGGCCCGTGCGCTGGCGACCCGCCAGGCGGTGCTCCTCGCGGCGGCCGAGGTGTTCGACGAGCGGGGCTACGCCGCCGCCACGATGTCCGAGATCCTGGACCGGGCCGGCGTCACCAAGGGCGCGCTGTACTTCCACTTCCGCTCCAAGGAGGAGCTGGCGCTCGCCGTGATCGAGGGGCAGGGCGCCTGGATCGCCACCTGGGAACCGTCCTCGGACAGCCCGGTGCAGACCCTGATCGACCTCGGGTACGCCTTCGCCCACGCGCTCCTGAACGACCCGATGGTGCGCGGCAGCATCCGGCTGACGATCGAGCACGGCAGCTTCACCCAGCCGCAGATCGCGGCCTACCAGGGCTGGACGGACCTGGTCCACACGCTGCTGGAGCGCGCCCGGGAGGCCGGGGACCTCCACCCGGGGATCGACCTGGCCGCCGCCGCCGGGGTGATCACCGGCGCGGTCACCGGGATCCAGCTGAGCTCCCAGGTGCTGGCCCAGCGGCAGGACCTGATCAAGCGGATGTCCGACCTGTGGACGCTGCTGCTGCCCGGGCTGGTGCAGCCGCACGCGCTGGCCCGGCTGAGCGTCGCCGAGCGCGTCGCGTCCTGACCCCGCCGCGTTCGAACCGGCTCAGACCCGGTAGCCGGCCAGCCGTTCCCGCGCCACCAGGGCCGGCAGCGCGGCGGCCCAGAGCCGCCGGACGGCCTCCGGGGCCGGTCGCCCGGCGTCCTCGACGGCCAGCAGCACCTGACCGGCGGCCGCCGCGGTGAGCAGCTCGGCGCAGGCCCGCCGGTCCACGTCCGGGCCCAGCTCGCCGGCCTCGGCGGCGCGGTCCAGCAGTCGGCGGACGACCGCGGTGAGGCTGCGCCAGGTGGCCCCGACGGCGGGCTGGGCATGCGGAGCGCCGGAGCCGTTCCCGCCCTCGCCCGGACGCGGGCCCCGGTGGTTCAGCCGGACACCGGCCCGGACCACCACGTCCTCGCGCAGCAGCCGGGCGAGTTCGTGCGAGAAGTCGATCAGGCTCTGCAGGGCCGGGCCCTCGGCGCGCAGGGCGCGCAGGGCGGCCGAGCCGATCTCCCGCCCGGCGGCGGCCCGGACCCCTTCGGCCAGGGCCTGCTTGGAGACGAAGTGGAAGTAGAGGGCGCCCTTGCTCACCCCGGCCCGGCGGCTGATGTCCACCAGGCTGGCGGCCTCGAAGCCGACCTGCGCGAAGGTACCCGCGGCGGCGAGCAGCACGGCCTGCCTGGTCCGCCCCGCGCGTTCCTGCTTGACCACTGACCCCTCCGGACTCGGCCGGACGCGGCCCCGCTCCGTCCGGCTGCTCTCGGCGCGCTCTCCGACGGATAGTGGCGCCTCACCCGCGGACGGCCTCCACCTAAACCGCATGGTTGGTATCTAATCTAGCGTCCTTGTCGACCCCGCCGTCCAGCGGGGACGGGCCCCCGCCCAAGGTCCGCCCTCCCCCGGATAGGGCATTCCCGCAGCCCAGAGGGCAGGTAGCGTGGCCAGGCCGGGTGGCGCGGCAGGGGGCGACCCCGGTCACAGAAGACAAACCGGGTGGTATGTATGTTTTGCTGTGGGGCGTCCGTATCGGCCGCTCGACCGACACCCTGAAGCGGGGGCCAGTCATGCCATCGATCGTAGAGCCGGACGCCCACGGCCCGTACGCCCACCCGGGCACCGGCCACGGCTACGACTTCCACGACCGGACCGTCTCCCGGCACCTGGTGCACCGCGCCTCGGTGTCCGAGGTCTTCCTCACCGGCTGGCAGGCCACCGGCCCGTACGACTTCCTGATCGGCGCCCAGTGGCCCCGGCTGCACGGCTTCTACCGGCTGCCCGGGGACCGCTACCACGACCCGGTGCTGATGGCCGAGACCGTCCGGCAGGCCGGACTGCTGATCGGCCACGCCGGCTTTGGAGTGCCCCGCGACCACCACTTCGTCATGGAGGAACTCGGCTACGCTCTCGGCGAGACGGGCCTGCCCGGCCTCGCCGTCACCGCCGGCCCCGCCTCGCTGATGCTGACCGTCGGCTGCGAGGACGTCCGGATGCGGCACGGCCGGCTCGCCTCGCTGCGGGTGCACGCCGAGGTCACCCGGGACGGCCGGCGGATCGGCCGCGGCACCGGCCAGCTGCGCGTGGCCACCCCCGCCTCGTACGAACGGCTGCGCGGCCCCGGGCGGCAGGCCGTCGCCCCGCCACGGCCACCGGCGCCCGACGACCCCGGACTCGTCGGCCGCGCCCAGCCGGCGGACGTGGTGCTCAGCCCGACCCTGCGGCCGGACACCTGGCTGCTGCGCACCGACGTCGAGCATCCGGTGCTGTTCGACCACGAGCTGGACCACGTGCCCGGGATGCTGGTCCTGGAGGCCGCCCGGCAGGCCGCCCAGCGGCTGCACCACCCCGAACCGGTGGTGCCGGTCGAGCTGGTGACCTCCTTCGACCACTACATAGAGCTGGACCGGCCCTGCTTCGTCCGGGCGGTCCGCGAGCGGACACAGGACGGCCGCCGCACCCCCGTCCTGGTCCGACTGACCCAGGACGGGCGGACGGCGGCCGAGTGCCGGCTGCTCACCGAGCCGGTCGACGGTCCGCGGCTGCCGGTGCGCCGGGACGCCTTCGATGGCCGCCCCGCCACTCCCGGCCTTCTGCCGCTGGCGAGCTGAAACCCGTCAGGCGGCCACCAGCGTGGCAGGCCGCCCGGCGTGCATCACGCTGAGGTTGGCCGCCAGCCGGACCGGGTCCTGCGCCAGCCAGAGTCGCAGGGCCGCGCCCAGCGCCCCGCTGGCCGACTCGACCCGGACGTCGGTGAGCTGGGCGATCCGGGCCGCGCCGGGCACCAGCAGGTCGGCCAGCGCGGTCGGCAGCCAGACCGTCAGGGCGCACGGCGCGGGCGTGGCGATGGCGCTCAGCAGCCGGTAGGCGTCCCCCGGCGCGCTGAGCGTGGGGATGATGTCCAGCAGAGCGTCGGCCACCACCTCGGACACGTCGCTCCGGTGTCCCTGGGCGAGCCGGCGGAGCAGCATGCGCTCGGCGGCGGTGATTCGGACGGTCAGCATGACCTCGTCGCACTCCATTGCGCGATTTCCTCCTCAATTCCCTCTCGCACCGACCGGCGGCCGGCGCGCACTACCCCTGTTGCACCTCGGCCCGGCTGTCTGTGGGAGAGAGCCGGGCCGATTGGTGTGTGCCCCGGTCAGATCCCCGCGTACGAGTGCTTGCCGGTGACGAAGATGTTCACGCCGTAGTAGTTGAAGAGCCAGCAGGCGAAGGCCGCCAGCGCGAGGTACGCGGCCTTGCGGCCCTTCCAGCCGGCCGTCGCGCGGGCGTGCAGGTAGCAGGCGTAGGCGACCCAGGTGATGAAGGACCAGGTCTCCTTCGGGTCCCACTCCCAGTACTTGCCCCAGGCGGCCTCGGCCCAGATCGCGCCCGCGATGATGGTGAAGGTCCACAGCGGGAAGACCAGGGCGTTGATCCGGTAGGACAGCTTGTCGAAGGTGGACGCGGCGGGCAGCCGGCGCCAGATCGAGGCCGAGGTGCCCAGCGGGCCGGTGGTCAGGCCGGCCGCGATCCGCTTCTCGAAGGAGTCCTTGCCCAGGTACAGCAGGGTGGCGATGAACGCCGCGTAGAAGGCGCCGCCGCAGAAGATCGCGGTGGAGACGTGGATCGCCAGCCACGGCGAGTGCAGCGCCGGGACGAGCTGCTCGGAGTCGGTGTACAGCACCGTGGTGGCGATGCCCAGGGTCAGCAGCGCCGCGAGCACGACCGGCAGGCCGAGCCAGCGGACCTTCTTCTTCGCCGCCAGCAGCACCAGGTAGGCGGCGATCATCGCGAAGGCGAAGGCGCAGGAGAACTCGTACATGTTGCCCCACGGCCAGCGGGACACCGACAGGCCGCGGGTGACGATGCCGCCGCCGTGCAGCAGCAGCCCGAGGACGGTGAGCGATACGGCGATCCGGCCGGCCAGGTCGGCCTTCTCGTTGGTGCCGGCCGCGCCCGGGCCGTCCTCCTCGTCCGTGCCGCGCCCGGTGGTGACCACCGTCGTGCCCTCGCCCGCCACCGCGGTGCGGGTGAGCGTGGCGGTGCCGCCGCCCGACCGCGCCACGGTCACGGTGACCTGCTTCGTGGCCTTCTTCCCGGCCGTGGCGACGGTCTCGGCCAGGGTGCCCGACTGCTCCTTCGAGCGGACGGCGACGGCGCCCTTGCTGCCGAAGGTCCACTCGATCATGTGGGCGAACATGGCGAGCGTGTAGACCACCATCGCCGAATAGATCAGCTTGTTCGAGAGGTCGGCCAGCTGAGGGTCGACCGCCGCGGCGAGTTGCACCGTCTACTCCTTGGAGTTCTGGTCAGCGGGGACTGCGGAGCCCGAGGACGTCTTCGGGGCTGTGGGGGCCCCGGTCTCCTCGGATGCGTCTGGGGCCTCCGGTGCGTCCGGGGCCTCGGGTGCGGTGTCGTCCTCGTCCTCCACCGCCGGGGCGTCGTCCTGGAGGTCCACCGCGAGTTCGGCCAGCTCCTCGGCGATCTTCGCCGACTCGCTGCGGGCGAGACCGGCCAGCTCCACCTGGGTGCCGCCGCCCGGCAGGGCCACCGCGCGCACCCAGATCCGGCGGCGCTGGATGAACAGCGAGCCGATCAGGCCGAGGATCGCCAGCACGGCGCCGGTCAGCGCGATCGCGTTGCCGGGACGGTGCGAGACGTTGAAGCTCGCCCACTGCTTGTAGCCCTCGAAGGTGACGGAGCCGTAGCCGTCCGGCAGGGTCCAGCCCTGGCCGGGCTTGAGCCGGGCCTTGGCCGGCTGGCCGTCCTGGGTCAGCTGGGTGAGCTTGCGGGTGTTCAGCTGGTAGACGTTCTGCGGCAGGCCGGAGTCGGTGCCCAGGTCGCCGGCGAAGGCGTTCAGCACCAGCTCGGGGGCGGCGTCACCGGGGAAGAGCGAGACCGGGCCGGTGCCCTCGAAGCTCAGCGGCGCGGTCGGCAGGAAGAAGCCGGAGAAGCCCATCTGGGTCTTGGTGCCGTCCGGGCCGGTGCCGTAGTCGGAGACCTTCACGACACCGGTCGAGGTCAGGTTGCCGTCCTGCGGCAGGAACGGCACGGCACCGCTGTAGACGACGTCGCCCTTGCCGTTGCGGACGGTGACGACCGGAGCGTAGCCGTGGCCGATCAGGTAGACCTTGCTGCCGCCGATCTCCAGCGGGTGGTTGACCTCGATCGTGCCCTTCTTCAGCTTCGTCTCGTCGCTGCCCGCGTAGTACTCGACGTTCGCGGTGAACTGCCGGGCGGCACCGATCTGGTCGCCCTTGTTCTGGAACTTGGAGGTGAAGTCGTCGAGCTTCAGGTAGAAGGGGTCGAGGTCCTGGTTGTTGTAGAACCGCGTGCCGGTGAAGTCGTCGAGCTGGGTGATGGTGTTCGAGTAGCCCTCACCCTCGACCATCAGCTTGCCGCCGGTGCCGGAGGCCAGGCTGGCCCAGGCGAAGCCGCCGAGCAGCGCGAACAGCGACAGGTGGAACAGCAGGTTGCCGACCTCGCGCAGGTAGCCCTTCTCGGCGGCCACCGCACCGCCGGACAGGTTGGCGCGGAAGCCGCGCTTGCGCAGCAGCCCGTGCGCGGCGGCGTTCACCGCGTCGGCGTCCGCCGAGGTGCGCCAGGCCGCGTGCACCGGCATCCGGGTCAGGTTGCGCGGGGCGGCCGGCGGCTGGGAGCGCAGCACGCCGACGAACTGCCAGGTGCGCGGGACGATGCAGCCGGCCAGCGAGATGAACAGCAGGATGTAGATCGCGGAGAACCAGACCGAGCTGTAGACGTCGAACAGCTGGAGCTTCTCGTAGATCGGCGCGACCGTGGTGTGCTGCGCCTTCCAGGTCTGCACCTTGAACTGGTTCTGGCCGTTCTGCGGGATCAGCGAGCCCGGGATGGCGGCCAGCGAGAGCAGGAACAGCAGGATCAGGGCGACCCGCATCGAGGTCAGCTGGCGCCACATCCAGCGCGCCCAGCCGAACATCCCTATGCCGACCGGGCCGTCGGACTCGACCGGCGCGGTGCTGAGCCGCTCGGCCGCGGTGTCGTCCGGTGCCGGGGGCAGCTCGGTCTCGGTCGTGGTCTTGCTCACGGTCAGATTCCGATCTGGGAGTCGGCGGTCCAGGACTGCAGTTCGCTCATCCAGGAATCCCAGATCCCGGTGACGAGCAGCAGACCGACCGCGACGAGCATGCCGCCGCCGATCCGCATGACGAGCGGGTAGTGCCGCTTGACCCAGCCGAAGGCGCCCAGCGCCCGGCGGAAGGCCAGCGCGGCCACGATGAACGGTACGCCCAGGCCCACGCAGTAGAAGGTCATCAGCAGGGCCCCGCGCTCCGCGTCGGCCTGGTTCAGGGACAGGGTCTGGACGGCGGCCAGGGTCGGGCCGATGCAGGGCGTCCAGCCGACGCCGAACACCACGCCCAGCAGCGGCGCGCCGAGCAGGCCGACGGCCGGGCGACGGTGGGAGCGCACCTCACGCATGCTCAGGCCGGGGACGAGGCCCATGAAGGCCAGGCCCATCACCACGGTGACCGAGCCGAGCACGATGGAGATGACCCGCTTGTGCTCCTGCAAGGTGAAGCCGAACTGGCCGAACAGCGCCCCACCGGAGACGAAGACCGCGGTGAAGCCGAGGATGAACAGGGTCGCCCCGAGCAGCATCCGGCCACGCTTCGTACCACGGGCGTCCGCGAGGTCGGCGGCCGAGAAGCCGGTCACGTACGAGAGGTAGCCGGGTACCAGCGGCAGCACGCAGGGCGAGAAGAACGACAGCAGCCCGGCCGCCAGCGCGATCGGCGCCGCGGCCAGCAGCGCACCGCTCTGCACGGTGGTGAAGGTGTCGGCGAGTTGCAGGTGCCCACTCACTGCTTCTGCTCCGCGACCACCGGCTGGAGGATCGACTCCAGCGCGTCCTGGGTGGTGCCGCCGACGGCGCGGGCGGCCAGCTTGCCGTCCCGGTCGACGACCAGGGTGGTCGGGATGGACTGCGGGTTGAGGCTGCCCTTGGGGAACTTGAGCAGCTGGGTGCCGGCCGGGTCGAAGATGCTCGGGAAGGTGACGCCCTGCTCCTGCTCGAAGCGGACGGCGTTGGTCTTGTCCGTGTCCCGGGTGTTGATGCCGAGGAACTGGACGTCCTTGTCCTTGTACTCGTCCGCGACGGCCTGGAGGCTCTTCGCCTCGGCCCGGCACGGCCCGCACCAGGAGCCCCAGACGTTGAGCACCACGATCTTGCCGCGGTAGTCGGAGAGCTTGACCTGGGCCCCGTCCAGGGTCTCCCCGGAGATGTCCGGCGCGTCCCCGCGCTTGCCGATGTCCGCCTTGGACAGGTTGGTCCCCTTGACGGTGACGAAGCCGACCTGGCCTTCACCGCTGCTCGACGAGCCCGAGGAGGAACAGCCGGTGAGGACGAGCGCAGCGGCGGCGACAGTGGCGGCGGCTGCGGCGACACGGGGACGGGGGCGCGCCATGGCAGACATGTGAAAAGTTTCGCATGGAGTTCCGGGCAGGTTCGCCGGGGTCCGCTCTTGCGCGTCGCACCCCGTCTGACCTGCAACGGGACCGGGCCACCCGGCAGTCGCCAGGTGGCCCGGTCCCATACTTACGCAAGGCTTACCTTGTGCGGAGCCCGTACGGGTTCTACGCGCCGAAGCTCTTGCCCACCGGCTTGTCGCCCTTGCGGCCCTTGCCCACCAGGTGCGCGGGCAGCAGGTCGCGGGCCGGCTCGCGGTAGCCGACCGAGACGATCCGGTCGCCCTCGAAGGTGAAGCTGGTCAGCGAGGCCAGCGAGCACTGCCGACGGCGCGGGTCGTGCCAGAGCCGGCGGCGCTCGACGAAGGAGCGGACTATCCAGATCGGCAGCTGGTGGCTGACGCAGACCGCCTCGTGCCCGCGGGCGGCGTCCCGGGCCGCGCCGAGCGCGCCCATCATCCGCACCACCTGGTCGAGGTACGGCTCGCCCCAGGACGGCTTGAACGGGTTGGTGAGGTACTTCCAGTAGCCCGGGTTGCGCAGCGAGCCGTCGCCGACGCCGAAGGTCTTGCCCTCGAAGACGTTCTCCGCCTCGATCAGCCGCGCGTCCTCGGCGACGTCCAGGCCGTGCGCCTTGGCGATCGGCGCGGCGGTCTCCTGGGCCCGCTCCAGCGGGGAGGCCACCACGTGGGTGATGTCCCGGCCCGCCAGGTCCTCGGCCACCCGGTCGGCCATCTCCCGGCCCAGCTCGGACAGGTGGTAGTCGGGCAGCCGCCCGTACAGGATGCCCTCCGGGTTGTGCACCTCGCCGTGGCGCATCAGGTGGACGACGGTGATCTCTTTGGCGCTCACTTCTCGGTACTCCTGAGGCTTGGGTTAGGCCGTGGCCGCGGCGGCGGCCCGGGCGGCGGCCGGCAGGGCGGCGGCGATCCGCTCGATCGCCCGCGCGTCGTGGGCCGCCGAGACGAACCAGGACTCGAAGGCGGACGGGGGCAGGTAGACGCCCTCGGCCAGCATCGCGTGGAAGAAGGCGGTGAAACGGTACGCCTCCTGCGCCTTGGCCTGGTCGTAGTCGGTCACCGGAGCCTCGGTGAAGAACACCGAGAACATGTTCCCGGCGGTCTGCAGCCGGTGTGCCACGCCCTCCTTGGTGAGCGCGTCGGAGACCAGGCCGGAGACCTCGGCGGCGACCTTGTCCACCGTCGCGTACACCTCGTCGGTGCAGCCGCGCAGCTGGGCCAGGCCGGCCGCGGTCGCGACCGGGTTCCCGGAGAGGGTGCCGGCCTGGTAGACCGGGCCGGCCGGGGCGAGGTGCGCCATCACGTCGGCGCGGCCGCCGAAGGCCGCGGCCGGGAAGCCGCCGCCCATGACCTTGCCGAAGGTCAGCAGGTCCGGCGCCCAGCCCTCGTTCGCGGCCTCCAGGCCGTACCAGCCGGCCTTGGAGACGCGGAAGCCGGTCATCACCTCGTCGGAGATGAACAGCGCGCCGTTCTCCCGGCAGAGCCGGGCCAGGCCCCCGTTGAAGCCGGGCAGCGGCGGGACGACGCCCATGTTGCCGGGCGAGGCCTCGGTGATCACGCAGGCGATCTCGCCCGGGTGCGCGGCGAAGGCCCGCTCGACGGCGGCCAGGTCGTTGTACGGCAGCACGATGGTGTCGCCGGCCTGGGCGCCGGTGACGCCCGGGGTGTCCGGCAGGCCGAAGGTGGCGACGCCGGAACCGGCGGCGGCCAGCAGCGCGTCCACGTGACCGTGGTAGCAGCCGGCGAACTTCACCACCTTCGCCCGGCCGGTGAAGCCGCGGGCCAGCCGGATCGCCGACATGGTGGCCTCGGTGCCGGAGGAGACCAGGCGGACCTGCTCGACCGGGGCGATCCGGGCGACGATCTCCTCGGCCAGCTCGACCTCGCCCTGGCCGGGCGTGCCGAAGGAGGTGCCGCGGGAGACGGCCTGCTGGACGGCGTCGATCACCGCGGGGTGCGCGTGTCCGAGGATCATCGGACCCCACGAGCACACCAGGTCGACGTACTCACGGCCGTCGGCGTCGGTGAGGTAGGGGCCGGTGCCGGACACCATGAAGCGCGGCGTGCCGCCGACCGCGCGGAAGGCGCGCACCGGGGAGTTGACGCCGCCGGGCGTGACCACGGAGGCGCGTTCGAACAGCGACTGGGACTGGGGGGCTTCGTAGGGGTAGCTCACAGAAGACATGGTCTCAAATCGTGTCCTTCAGCTCTGCATGTCCGGCCCGATCATCTGGAACGATGATCCGGGCACCGTTGTCTGTACGGTTGTCCTGACGGTTGTCCGTACGGACGGGGCCACTGGCTGCTCCGGAGCACGGACCAGTCAGACTTGTATGCACAGGGTGCGCGAGCGCTCCGATCGTGTGCAGGGGTGTGGAGAGGACTGCCGCGTACCGCGAGTGGGTACGGCGGCGCATGACGGGTAAGGAGCACGTCCGGCGGGACGCCGGACGTGCGGGGGTCTGTCGATTCCGGCGAATTCCGGTGAGGATGGTCCGAGTGTCCGAGGCGCAGGACGGCTACGACGAGGCCGCGGGGGGCTCCCGCCGGCCCGCCGAGGCCGCACGCGGGGGTACGGGAGCGGGTACGGGGCGTGGTCGTCGCGGCGGTGAGAGGCGGGGTGAGGGACGCGTGGGGGTGACGTACAAGTACTTCGGCGCACCGGACCGCGCCACCGCCGCCAGAGTCCCCACCGCCCTCGGCCCCGGCGGTCTCGGCCTGGACGCCGGCGAACTCGGCGCGCTGGGGCGCCTCGGCGACCTGATGGAGACCAGCGGCTCCCCCACCGGCCACCTCTCCACCAAGATCAAGCCGGAGACCATGAGCGCCATGGTGCTCACCGGCATCCAGGGCGTCCCCCTGCACCAGGTGCCGCCGCTGGAACTCGTCGTGCTGCACCCCGACTACGCCGTCGTCCAACTCCCGCACAACGTGGTCGAACCGCTCCGCAAGGCCGACGTCACCGAGCTCGGCGCGGCCGCCTTCATCTGGTCCACCGTCCCGGACCGGCGCGGGCCGCGCGACGCCTTCGTGATCTACAGCATGCTGCACGAGTGGCAGGACTTCGCCAACCGGCTGCACGAGGCCGGGCACCAGCTGTACTGCCTGGTCTGGCCGTAGAACACCCGCCCAGAGATGGCTGGTTGACCGGTTGACGGCACGTCAGTCCTTGCTGACGGCCGGTCGGAGCAGCACCGCCGCCAGCAGCAGCGCCGCCGCGAGCAGTCCGGCGGCCACCGCGAAGGCGAGCCGGAAGCCGCCCGTGAGCGCCTCGACCATCGGGTGCCCGGTGGCGACCAGGGCTGCTGCGCGGCCGTCGGCGAGGGTGGTGAGCACGGCGACGCCGAGCGCTCCGCCGATCTGCTGGGTGGTGTTGAACAGCCCCGAGGCGGTGCCCGCGTCGGCCGGACCGGCGCCGGACATGCCGAGCACGGCGAGCGTGGACAGCACCAGGCCGCCGCCGGAGACGAGCAGCATGGTCGGGAGCAGGTGGACGACGTAGTCGGCGTCGGACGGCAGCCGGACCAGCAGGGCGAGCGCGGCGAGCAGCATGGTCAGGCCGGTGAGCAGCACGGCGCGCTCGCCGAACCTCGCGCTCAGCCGGGCGGAGAGCAGCAGTGACACCGCGCCGATGGCGGCCGCCGCCGGCAGCATCGCCAGTCCCGTGGCGGCCGCGCCGTAGCCGAGGACCCGCTGGAGGTAGAGGGCGACCATGATCTGGAAGCCGAACATCCCGGAGATGGTCAGTACCTGCACCAGGTTGGCGCCGGAGACGTCGCGCGAGCGGAACATCCGCAGCGGGAGCAGCGGTTCGGCGGCCCGGGCCTGGCGGAGCAGGAAGGCGGCCAGCAGGGCGAGCGAGAGCGCTCCGAGGCCGAGGGTGCGGGCGGAGGTCCAGCCGCTCGTGCCGGCGCCGACGATGGTGTAGATGCCGAGCATCAGCGCGGCGGTGATCAGGACGGCGCCCAGGGCGTCGGCGCCGGCCCGCAGGCCCGGACCGCGGTCCGACTCCAGCACCCGGAGGGCGAGCAGGGCGGCGGCGAGGCCGAGTGGCAGGTTGATCAGGAAGATCCAGTGCCAGTTGAGCGCCTGGGTGAGCACCCCGCCGAGGACCTGGCCGATCGAGGCGCCGGCCGCGCCGACGAAGCTGAACGCGCCGATCGCGCGGCCGCGTTCGCGCGGTTCGGGGAAGAGCGTGACGATCATGCCGAGGCTGACGGCGGAGGCCATCGCGCCGCCGACGCCCTGGAGGAAGCGGGCGGCGATCAGCACGGCCTGCCCGGTGGCGACGGCACAGAGCAGCGAGGCGGCGGTGAAGACGGCGAGTCCGGCGATGAGGACCCGCTTGCGGCCGATGAGGTCGCCGAGCCGGCCGGCCAGCAGGAGCAACCCGCCGAAGGCGATCAGGTAGGCGTTGAGCGTCCAGGTGAGGCCGGCGGGCGTGAAGCCCAGGTCGTCCTGGATGGCGGGCAGCGCCACGGTGACGATCGAGCCGTCCAGGACGATCATCAGCATT
>NZ_JAFLNG010000729.1 GCF_017427025.1 Streptomyces sp. FH025 | reverse complement strand
GGCGCCTGGGGTGACGCGGCGGTCAAGTTCGGCAACGCCTTCGGCGCCGTCGCGGGCTTCCTCGGGATCCTGCTGCTGGTCTTCCTCGCCGCCGGACGGGCCCGGGGCCGGCTGGCCCGCCCGCTGGCCGTCCTGGTGTTCCTCGGCCCGGCCGTGCTGCTGATCGCGGTAGGCCTGGTGGCGCCGCTGATCCGCACCGTCTACCTGAGCCTGCACGGCGCCGACGGCACGGAGTTCGTCGGCGGCGAGAACTTCGGCTGGGCCTTCACCACCGACTCGGTGCGGCGGGTGCTGCTCAACACCCTGCTGTGGCTGGTGGTCGCGCCGCTGGTGGCGACCGGGCTGGGCCTGCTGCTGGCGCTGCTGGTGGATCGGATGCGCGGCCAGGCGGTGTACAAGTCGCTGATCTTCATGCCGATGGCGATCTCGTTGGTCGGTGCCTCGATCATCTTCAAGTTCGTCTACGAGTCGCGCGGCCCGGGCCAGCCGCAGATCGGCCTGCTCAGCCAACTCGCCCGCGCGGTGGGCTGGTCGGACCCGCCGAACTGGCTGCTCACCCAGCCCCTGAACACCTTCCTGCTGATGGCGGTCATGGTCTGGGTGCAGACGGGCTTCGCGATGGTGGTGCTGTCGGCGGCGATCAAGGCGATCCCGGACGAGGTGGTGGAGGCGGCCCGGTTGGACGGAGCCACCGGGGTGCGGCAGTTCTGGTACGTCACCGTGCCGATGATCCGCACCACGGTGATCGTCGTACTGACCACCGTCATGATCATCACCCTGAAGGCCTTCGACATCGTCCGCACCATGACCGGCGGCAACTTCGGCACCCAGGTGCTGGCCAACGAGATGTACTCGCAGTCCTTCGTGCAGTTCGACGACGGGCGCGGCAGCGCCCTCGCGGTGCTGCTCTTCCTCGCCGTGCTGCCGCTGGTGGCCTACAACATCGTCCGGCTGCGGAAGGAGCGTGAGGTGCGGTGAACGACCGACGCGCGGTACGGAGGACCTTCAGCAGCCCGCTGGCCTCGGCGTTCGTGATCGCCGTGACGGTGCTGTGGACGATCCCCACGCTCGGCCTGCTGGTGACCTCGCTGCGCCCCAAGGAGGCCGTCACCACCGACGGTTGGTGGAACGCCCTGCTCCACCCGGACTTCGGGCTCGGCAACTACCACTCGGTGCTGTTCGAGGGCGGGTCCGGCGTCTCCACCGGCCTGATGCCCTTCCTGGTGAACTCGCTGGCGATCAGCGTCCCGGCGACCCTCTTCCCGCTGATGCTCGCGGCGATGGCCGCCTACGCGCTGGCCTGGGTGCGGTTCCGGGGGAGCGACGCGGTGTTCTTCACCGTGTTCGCGCTCCAGGTGGTGCCGCTCCAGATGGCGCTGATCCCGCTGCTGCGACTGTTCTCCGGCGGTGCGCACCTGGGCTCGCTGACCCTGGTCCCGGCGGTGGACCTGAAGGGCAGCTACGCCCCGGTCTGGCTGGCGCACACCATGTTCGCGATGCCGCTCGCGGTGTTCCTGCTGCACAACTTCATCGCCCAGCTGCCGCGCGACCTGATGGAGGCGGCGGTGGTGGACGGCGCCTCGCACTTCAGGATCTTCCGCTCGATCGTGCTGCCGCTGAGCGCCCCGGCGCTGGCCTCGTTCGCGATCTTCCAGTTCCTGTGGGTCTGGAACGACCTGCTGGTCGCGCTGACCTTCGCGGGCGGCACGCCGGACGTGGCGCCGATGACGGTCCGGCTGGCGCAGCAGTCCGGCTCCCTCGGGCAGCGCTGGGAACTGCTCACGGCCGGGGCGTTCCTGTCGATCACCGTGCCGTTGATCGTCTTCTTCAGCCTCCAGCGGTACTTCGTCCGGGGGCTGCTGGCCGGGTCGGTGAAGGGGTAGGCGGCGAGGGGCGGTCGGTGAGGGGGTGGCCGGTGAAGGGGTGGTCCGTCCTCGACGTTCATTCTGAACGCGTTCAGAACTGACTTTTGAACCTGTTCAGAATGGTCTACAGTCGGCGGCGGAAGCGGCGCCGAACGCGCCCGCCGACGGACCGCCCCGAGGGCGGCTTCCGCCTGTCCGCCGACCCCTGAGGGGGACTCATGTCAGGCCTGTCCATGCCTGCCCCGACCGATCCGCCGTCCGCGGCCGGCCCGTACCGCTCGCCCGGCCGGCCCGTCTCGCGCGACTCCTGGTGGCGCCCCAGCGACCCGCCGGGCAAGGCCGCCGCCACCCCCCGTACGGTCCTCGCCGCGCTGCTCACCGGGCTGCTGACGGCCTGGCTGCTGGGCGACGGCATCGGCGTCGGCCTGACCGTCTGCGGGGTGGCCGCCGCCGTCGCGGCCGGTCTCGCCGCCCGTGCGGCCGGTCGTCGGCTCCGGGCCTGGACGATCCTGTGGAGCGCGCTCGCGCTGGCCCTGCTCTCCGTGCCGGCGCTGTGGGAGGCGGGCTGGCCGGTCGCGCTCTCGACGGTCGGCGCGCTGGGCCTGGCCTCGCTCGCGCTGCACGGCGGCCGTCGCTGGCCGGGCGTCCTGCTCGCCCTGCCGGGCCCGCTCTGGCAGTTGGGCAGCGGCGTGCTCTGGGCCGTCGAAGGGATGGCCGAGCACACGGCCCGCGCCCGGGGCCGGATCGCCCCGGTGGTCAAGGCGCTCGCGGTCGCCGCCGTCCTCCTCGTGGTCTTCGGCTGGCTGTTCGCCGGTGCCGACGCCGCCATGGCGGACGTGCTGACCGGCCTCGTCCCCAGCATCGCCGTCAGGCAACTGCCGCTGCGCGCCCTCCTGCTGGTGGTCGGGATGCTCACCGCGCTGGGCCTCGCACACATCGCCGCCGGCCCGCGCCGCTGGGACCGTACGGTGGTCCGGCCCGGCCGGGCGCGCGGCCGACTGGAGTGGGCGCTGCCGTTGGTCGCGCTCAACCTGATGTTCGGCGTGTTCGCGGTGATCCAGGCCGTGGTGGTGCTCGGGGGCGCGGACGCCGTCCTGCGCGACACCGGCATGAGCCGTTCCGCGTACGCGCGGCAGGGCTTCTGGCAGCTGTCGGTCATCACGGTGCTGACCCTGGTCGTGGTCGCGGTGGCCAAGCGCTGGGCCCCGCGCTCCACCACCGCCGACCGCCGGCTGGCGCGGATCCTGCTCGGCGCGCTGTGCGTGCTCGCCCTGGCCGTCGTCGCCTCGGCGCTCGGCCGGATGTGGTTCTACGTCGACGCGTCCGGACTGACCCGGCTCAGGCTCTGGGTGCTGGTGGTCGAGATCTGGCTCGGCGTCGTGTTCGCGCTGCTGATCGCCGCCGGGCTGACCCGCTCGGCCGGCTGGCTGCCGCGCGCCGTGGTGCTCAGCGGTGCGCTCACCGCCGTGGTGTACGGGCTGATGGGGCCGGACGCGATCGTCGCCGAGCAGAACGTCGCCCGCTTCGAGCGCTCGCAGCAGATCGACCTGCGCAACGTCCGTACCCTGTCCGCGGACGCCGTCCCCGCCCTGGACCGCCTGCCGGAGCCCCAGCGGACCTGCGCGCTGGAACTGATCCGGACCGACCTGGCGGACCACCCCGTGCCGTGGTACGCGAGCAGCCGTTCCGCGGCCCGGGCCCGCGAACTGCTGGCCGCGCGGCCGCTGTCCGACGGCGGGCACGGGAGTGGGAAGGCCTGCGCCCAGGTGGGGCTGCGGTTCGACGGACTCCTCTGAGCGTCGGGCAGCGGGCAGCGGGCAGCGGGCGACGGGCAGCGGGCAGTGGGCGTCG
>NZ_JAFLNG010000728.1 GCF_017427025.1 Streptomyces sp. FH025 | reverse complement strand
TCCCGCCCTGCTGTCGCAGGACGGGACGATCCGTGGTTCAGGCACCGTCAGGCGCGGCCCATCTCCTCGGCGATGGCCGCCGCGAAGGCGTCGATGTCGGCCTCCGTGGTGTCGTAAGCGCACATCCAGCGGACCTCGCCGGTGTGCTCGTTCCAGAAGTAGAAGCGGTAGCGCTTCTGCAGCCGCTCGCTGACCTCCCGCGGGAGGATCGCGAACACCGCGTTCGCCTGGACCGGGCGAACGACCTCGACCCCGTCGATCTGCCGGACCGCGGCCTCCAGCCGGCTGGCCATCGCGTTGGCGTGACCGGCGTTGCGCAGGTAGAGGTCACCGGCGAGCAGCGCCTCGAACTGGACGGAGACGAAGCGCATCTTCGAGGCGAGCTGCATCGAGGTCTTGCGCAGGTACTTGATGTTGCGCACCCGGTCCGGGTTGAGCACCACCACGGCCTCGCCGAACAGCAGGCCGTTCTTCGTGCCACCGAAGGAGAGGACGTCGACGCCCACGTCCGTGGTGAAGGCCCGCATCGGCAGGCCGAGCGAGGCGGCGGCGTTGGCCAGGCGGGAGCCGTCGACGTGGACGAGCATGCCGAGCTGGTGGGCGTGCTCGGTGATCGCGCGGATCTCGTCGACGGTGTAGAGCGTGCCCAGCTCGGTGCTCTGGGTGATGGAGACCGCGAGCGGCTGCGCGCGGTGCTCGTCGCCGTAGCCCCAGGCCTGCTGGTCGAGCAGTTCGGGGGTGAGCTTGCCGTCCGGAGTGGGGACGGTGAGCAGCTTGATGCCGCCCATCTTCTCCGGGGCGCCGCCCTCGTCCACGTGGATGTGAGCGGACTCGGCGCAGACCACGGCGCCCCAGCGCGGGAGCAGCGCCTGGAGGGCGACCACGTTGGCGCCGGTGCCGTTGAAGACCGGGTAGGCCTCGGCCCGGTCGCCGAAGTGGCGGCGGAAGACGTCCTGCAGGTGGGCCGTGTAGTCGTCCTCGCCGTACGCGATCTGGTGACCGTCGTTGGCGAGGGCTATCGCGGCGAGGACCTCGGGGTGGACGCCGGCGTAGTTGTCGCTGGCGAAGCCGCGGACGGCGGGGTCGTGCCGCCGTACCGCGTCCGTACGGGTGAGGTCGGTCATCGGGCTGTCAGCCACAGGTGCTGTCCGTTCAGTTCTGCTGCGGGGCGGTCCCAGAGGTCCGCCAGGTGTCCGGCGAGGTCGGCGGTGTCGGTGAAGCCGGCGAACTTCGCCTCCGGCTTCTCGGCCCGCATCTCGGGGCTGACCAGCGCCTTGATGACCAGGATGGCAGCCGCCGCGGTGGGCTCGCCGTCCGGGGAGGTGGTCTCCTTCTTGAAGGAGTCGGCCATGGCGAGGGTCCAGGCCTCGGTGGCGGCCTTGGCGGCCGCGTAGGCGGCGCCGCCCGCGGTGGGCTTGTGCGCGGCGGCGGCGGAGACCATGGCGTAGCGGCCGGCCTCGCTGCGGACCAGCGCGGGCTGGAAGGCCAGCGAGGTGTGCTGGAGGGTGCGCACGACGGTGTCGTGCAGGAAGTCCCAGTCGTCCAGGCGGGTGTCGAAGAAGGTCTTGCCGCCGCGCCAGCCGCCGACCAGGTGGAACAGGCCGTCGACGTGGCCGTGCTCCGCCTCCAGGTGGTCGGCCCAGTCGTGGACCTCCTGCGGGTCGAGCAGGTCGATCACCTGGCCGCTGACCTTGGCTCCGCGCACCGCGACGCGGGTGGCGTCCAGGGCCGACTCCAGGCGGCGGGCGTCGATGTCGGCGCCGACCACGGTGGCGCCGTCCGCGGTGAGGCGGCGCAGCACGGCCTGTCCGGCCGGTCCGCTGGCGCCCGCGACGGCGATGACCTTGCCGGCCAGCTTGGTGGAGGGGGTGGTGGTCACGCGGCGACTCCCTGGATACCGGTGCCGGTGATGCCGGCGGTGGCGGCGATGACGCCGCCGAGCTTCTTGGACAGGGCCTCGTAGAACATGCTCAGCGGGAACTCGTCCGGGAGCACGGCGTCGCACAGCGCCTTGTTCAGGGCTTTGCCGTCGGTGATGTCCAGCGGCAGGGCCTCGGGGCCCTTCGCCCAGGTGGAGGCCGGGTGCGGGGTGAGGTAGCGGGACACCAGTTCGTAGGCGGCGATCCAGTGGGCCGGCTTGGGCCGGTCGATGCCGTCGCGGTACAGGGTCTCGATCTCGGCGCAGAGCGCGTTGGTGACCTGCGGGGCGCGCTCCCAATCGATGCTGAGGCGGTTGTCGCGCCAGCGCAGCGCGTCGTGCTTGTGCAGGTAGGCGAAGAGCAGCTGGCCGCCCATGCCGTCGTAGTTGCGCACCCGGTCGCCGGAGACCGGGAAGCGGAACAGACGGTCGAAGAGGATCGCGTACTGGACGTCGCGGGCGTGCGGGTTGCCCTCGGACTCCAGCTTCACCGCCTCCTTGAAGGTGGTGAGGTCACAGCGGAGCTCCTCCAGGCCGTACATCCAGAACGGGCTGCGCTGCTTGATCATGAAGGGGTCGAACGGCAGGTCGCCGTGGCTGTGGGTGCGGTCGTGGACGAGGTCCCACAGGACGAAGGTCTCCTGCGCGCGCTGCTGGTCTTCGAGCAGGCCCTCGGCGTCGGCCGGGATCTCCAGGCCGAGCTGCCGGACGGCACTGGTGGAGACGGCACGGAAGCGGGCGGCCTCGCGGTCGCAGAAGATGCCGCCCCAGGTGAATCGTTCCGGCGCCTTGCGCACGGAGACCGTCTCGGGGAAGAGCACGGCGGAGTTGGTGTCGTAGCCGGCCGTGAAGTCCGTGAAGGTGATCGGCACGAACATCGGGTTGTCGAAGCGGGTGCGCTCCAGCTCGGCCAGCCAGTCGGGCCACACGACGCGCAGCAGGACGGCTTCCAGGTTGCGGTTCGGGTTGCCGTTCTGGGTGTACATCGGGAAGACGACCAGGTGCTCCAGGCCGTCCTCCCGCTGCTCGGCGGGCTGGAAGGCGAGCAGCGAGTCCAGGAAGTCGGGCTCCCGGTAGCCGGTGTCGGCCCACTTCGCGAGGTCCGCGTCGACGGCGGCGAGGTAGGCCGCGTCGTGCGGGAAGTTCGGAGCGAGCTCCTCGACCGCGGCGCGCACGGTGGCCACCAGGGGATCGACGGTGAGCCGCTGGACGGCGGCCAGGTCGATCGAGCCGTCCTTGGACTGCAGCGGGCGCAGCGTCTCGACGGCCTCCTTCAGGCGCAGCCACGCCGGGTGGGCGGCGAGGGTCGAGGCCGGGGCGTCGGCCGCCGCAGCGAGCCTTGGCGAAAGATTCTGCATCGTGGACTCACTTCGACAGGAGTTATTTCAACGGGGACACCATATGTACGAAAGGTTCTCCCGTTCAAGGGGGGCAGGACGGGCAAAACTCCGGCGCGCCCCCGCCGTGGCTTCAAAATCTCCACCGGGACGCCGACTGTCCGGCATGTGGACAGTGATCTGGATGTTCTGGACAGATGTGCCGTTCTGATGCGAACCTCCCCGCATGCTCCCGGCGGTGATCACGGTGGCCGAACGCCACGACAGCCAGTTCCGGGTGCCCTCCCGCCAGCGGCCCCGCTGTCGCGGTCGCGCGCGCGGCCGCTGCTGCCGCTGTTGCCGCTGTTGTTGATCGGCTGCCGCCCACCGGCCGCCGCCGGTCCGGCTCGGAGGGCGCCACGGACGTGGGCCCGTACGCCGACCATGCCGTGTGTGTTCCGGCGCCGCCACCGGGGGAAGTGACC
>NZ_JAFLNG010000727.1 GCF_017427025.1 Streptomyces sp. FH025 | reverse complement strand
GCCGGCCCCGGCCGTGCACGTCGCGGGGGCCACGCTGGCGAAGGCCGACGGCACCCCGATCACCCTGCACGGGGTCAACCGGTCGGGGGCCGAGTTCATGTGCGTCCAGGGCCACGGCTTCTTCGACGGCCCCGCCGACCAGGCGTCCGTCACCGCGATGACGTCCTGGCGCGTCAACGCCGTCCGCGTACCGCTCAACGAGGACTGCTGGCTCGGCCACTCCGACGTCGACTCCGCGTACGCCGGTACCGCCTACATCAGCGCGGTACGGAGCTACGTCGACCTGCTGCACCGGAACGGCCTGGTGGCCGTCCTGGACCTCCACTGGACCGACGGCGCGTACACCGGACCGTCCGCCGGCTGCTCCGACGCCAACGCCACCTGTCAGAAGCCCATGCCGGACGCGGCCGGTGCGCTCCCGTTCTGGACCTCGGTGGCGCAGACGTTCAAGGGCGACGACGCCACCGTCTTCGACCTGTTCAACGAGCCGTACCCGTCACGCGCCACCGGAGGCACGGACAGCGGCTGGGCCTGCTGGCGGGACGGCGGCACCTGCCCCGGAATCGGCTTCCGGGTCGCCGGCATGCAGGCGATGGTCGACGCGGTGCGCTCCACCGGCGCGGACAACGTCCTGCTGCTGGGCGGCCTGGAGTACGCCAACGACCTCACCCAGTGGGCCGCGTACCGACCGACCGATCCGCTGCACAACCTGGCCGCGTCCTGGCACTCGTACAACTTCAACACCTGCGGCACCGGTTCCTGCTGGGACGCTCAGATCGGCCCGCTGGCGGCCCAGGTTCCGGTGGTGACGGGCGAGTTGGGCGAGAACGACTGCGCCCACGGCTACCTGGACACCCTGCTGCCGTGGCTGGACCGGCACGGCGTCTCCTACCTCGCCTGGGCCTGGAACACCTGGGACTGCGGCAGCGGCCCGGCGCTGATCAGCTCCTACGACGGCACGCCGACCGGCTTCGGCGCCGGATACCGCGCCCACCTGGTCGGCCTGTAGTCACGCCGATTCCCTCACCACCAGTTCCGTCGGCAGGATCATCTGCCGACGGAACCGGCCTGGCTGGGCGATCTCCTTGAGCAGCAACTGGACCATCAGCCGACCCATCTCCTCGGTCGGCTGGCGAACGCTGGTGAGCGGCGGCTCGGTGTGCCGGGCCACGACGGAGTCGTCGAAGCCGATCACCGCGACGTCCTGCGGAACCCGCCGGCCCGCCTCGCGCAGCGCCTGCATCGCGCCCGCCGCCATCAGGTCCGAGGCGCAGAACACCGCGTCCAGGCCGGGCCGGCGGGCGAGCAGCTCCCGCATGCCCTCGCGTCCGCCGCGCTCGGTGAAGTCCCCGTGGGCGACGAGGCCCTCGTCCGCGGGAACCGCGGCCTCGGCGAGCGCCTGCCGGTAGCCGGCCAGGCGCGCCGCGGCGCCCTCCATGTCGAGCGGGCCGGTGACGGTCGCGATCGCCGTCCTGCCCCGGGACAGCAGGTGCCGGACGGCCGCTCGGGCGCCACCCGCGTTATCGGCGTGCACGTAGCCGAGCGTCTCCTGCGTCGAGCGGCGACCGCTGAGCACGGCGGGCAGCTCCAGCCGCTCCAGCAGTTCGGGGAGCGGGTCGTCCTCGTGCACGGAGACCAGCAGGACGCCGTCCACCCGGCGGGCGGTGAGGTAGCGGGTCAGCCGTTCCCGCTCGTGCTCGTTGCGGACCAGCACCAGCAGCAACTGTAGGTCGGATTCGGCGAGTTCGGCGGAGACCCCGGTGATGATGTCGGAGAAGTAGGGTTCGGACCTCAGCTTCGCGACGCTCTCCGGGATGACCAGCGCGACCGCGTCGGTCCGGGAGGTGACCAGCGAGCGCGCCGCCTGGTTGGGAACGTAGCCGAGCTCGGCGATGGCCTGCTCGACCGCCGCACGGGCCTTGGCACTGACCTTGGGCGAGCCGTTGACGACGCGGGACACGGTGCCCCGGCCCACTCCGGCCCGCGCTGCCACCGCCTCCAGGGTGGGGCGGGCAGCGGGCTGCTGCTGCGCGGCTCGACTCATGATCGTTCTCCCGGCGGACTGCGGACGGCGGACGGCTGAGTGCCACTACTGCGGCACCACGGCAAGGACGGCCGGACGACACGGTCCGGTAACGGAGCCGTTGTACGCCCTTGACACACCTCGCATGGCGAAGCAATCTTCCCACATCGAAGTGGGAGCGCTCCCACCGCACTCCCACCCTGTTCCCGAGCACTGCCGGCCGCCCGTTGAACGGCGCAGCCATGGACCAGCCTGGACAAGGAGATTCGGCCATGCGGAACACCGGTACCACCCCCAGCGGCAGAGCAGCCACCGCCCTTCCCGTACGCAAGGGCACCGTACGCAAGGGCACCGCACGCAAGGGGCGCAAGCCCCTGCCGGCCGTCGCCACCGCGGCCCTGTGCGCCCTGCTGGTCGCCGGCTGCAGCAGCTCCGGCTCCGGCGCCGGCACCGACGCGGCCTCCGGCGGCAAGATCACCCTGACCGTCGGCGACTACGGCACGTTCGGCTACAAGGAGGCCGGACTGTTCGACGCGTACATGCGCGAGCACCCCGACATCACCATCGTCGAGCACACCGTCCAGCAGGAGAGCGACTACTACCCCGCCCTGCAGACCCACCTCGCCTCCGGCAGCGGCCTGGACGACATCCAGGCGATCGAGGTCGGCCGGATCGCCCAGGTGGTGAAGAAGCAGGCGAACAAGTTCACCGACCTCGGCAAGGCGGACGGGGTCGACAAGAGCGCCTTCCTGCCGTGGAAGGCGCAGCAGGCCACCGCCCCGGACGGCCGCACCATCGGCCTGGGCACCGACATCGGCCCGATGGCGATCTGCTACCGCAAGGACCTCTTCCAGCAGGCCGGGCTGCCCACCGACCGCGAACAGGTGGCCAAGCTCTGGCAGGGCGACTGGGCCAAGTTCGTCGACGCCGGCAAGCAGTACCAGGCCAAGGCGCCCGCCGGCACCTTCTTCACCGACTCCGCCGGCGGCCTGTTCAACGCCGTGGTGTCCACCAGCACCACGCAGTACGTCGACAGCAGCGGCAAGCTGAACTACAAGGACAACGCCACCGTCAAGACCGCCTGGACCCTGTCGACCGGCGCGATCGAGGCCGGGATCAGCGCCGGCCTCAAGCAGTTCGACACACCGTGGTACCAGGCGTTCGCCAACTCCAAGTTCGCCACGGTCGCCTGCCCGTCCTGGATGACGGCCATCGTCGCCGACAAGTCCGGGAGCGCCAACAAGGGCAAGTGGGACATTGCCGCCGCCCCGGCCGCCGGCAACTGGGGAGGCTCCTTCCTCGCCGTCCCGAAGACCGGAAAGCACCAGAAGGAGGCCGAGGCGCTCGTCGCCTGGCTCACCGCGCCCGCGCAGCAGGCCAAGGTCTTCACCTCCGTCGGCAACCTGCCCTCCAACACCAAGGCGCTGAGCCAGCCGGAGGTGCAGAACGCCAAGCTCGACTTCTTCGGCGACACGCCCACCGGACAGCTCTACGCCGCGACCGCGCAGTCCATCCAGCCGGCCGTGCTCGGCGAGTGGGACGGCCTGGTCAAGGACACCCTCACCAACGGCGCCCTCCTCAGCATCGAGCAGCACCAGAGCGACCCCGCCAAGGCGTGGAGCACCGCGGTGAAGGAGATCGACGACAAGGTCGGCGACTGACGGACCGCCTGCCCGGCCGTCCGCCCGTCCCGGCCCTCGACA
>NZ_JAFLNG010000726.1 GCF_017427025.1 Streptomyces sp. FH025 | reverse complement strand
AGCGCCCGGGCCACCGCCCGCACCAGCGGGTCCTCCGGCGGCGCCTCGGCCGCCAGGTGCAGCGCCAGCCGTTCCAGGGCGGCGGCCGGGTCGGCCGCGGCGTCGATCCGTTCGGTGAGGCGCCGCACCTCGGCGGCGGGCCGCAGGTCGGCCAGGTCGACGCGCCGGTCGCGCAGTTCGTGCGCGGGCACTCCGAGCAGGGCGGGGGCGGCGCCCGGGCGGAGGCGGACGCCCGCCCACGGTCCGCGCTGCCCGGGCCCGGGGCGGAAGGCGCGGGTGTCGGGCCCGGCGACCAGCAGCCGGCCCTCGGTCCACAGCAGGTCCATGCAGCCGTCCGGCAGCACCAGCCCGCCCGCACCGTCGCCGGCGTCCGCGCCCTTCGTCCACACCACCGCACCGGGCAGTCGGGACGCGCGCTCCGCGTAGTGGGGGGACATGCCCGAAGGCTACGTGCCCCGGGCACCCTGACGGGCCCGGCCGCGGGAGGCGATCGGGCCCCGTCAGGAGTGCGGGCTCAGCCCGTCAGGGGTGCGGGCTCAGCCCGCCGCCTCGACAGCGGGCTCGGCCGGCGCCTCCGCGCCGCCGCCCTTCGCCCCGTCCCTCATCAGGACCAGCGTGAGCGCCGCGGCCACCAGGACGGCGGCGCCGCCCGCCGTGAAGGTGGTGGAGGTGGCGGTGTTGAAAGCCTCGCGGGCGGCGGCGGCCAGGGCGTGATCACCGGTGGCGGCGGAGGCCGCGAGCGCGTCGGTGATGGCGTGCCGGGCGGGCTCGGGGGCGTCGGCGGCCATCGCGCCGGTGTAGGTGCTGGAGAGCACGGTGCCGAGGACGGCCACGCCGAGCGCGGCGCCGGACTGCTGGATGGTGTCGTTGAGCGCGGAGCCGACGCCCGCGTGCTCGCCGGGGATGGCGCCCATCAGCGCGTTGGCGGCGGCCGGCATGCCGAGGCCGGAGCCGATGCCCAGCACCAGCATGGCCACCGCGACCTTGGCGAAGCCGTCGCCGACCGAGAGCGTGGCCAGCAGGGCGAACCCGGCCGCGATGATCAGCATGCCGACGGAGGTCAGCACCCGGGCCGGGACCTTCTTGCCGATCGCGGCGCCGATCGCGTTGAACAGCAGCGAGGCGATGGCCAGCGGGATGAAGGCCAGGCCGGTGTCGGTGGGCGAGAAGTCCAGCACGAACTGCACGTACTGGGTGAGCACCAGCATCAGCCCGCCGGTCGCGAAGGTCAGCAGGACGAGCGAGAAGCTGGCGCCGGTGAAGACCCGGTTGCGGAACAGCATGAGCGGGACCATCGGCGAGTCGGTGCGGACCTGCCGGACGGCGAAGCCGGTCAGCGCGGCCACCGCGACGGCGAGCGCGCCGAGGGTGTTGACGTCGGTGAAGCCGTCCCGGGGCAGCACGATGATCGACCAGACCAGGGCGGTCATGCCGACCATCGAGAGCAGCATGCCGGGCAGGTCGGGCCGGCGCCACGGCCCCTTGGACTCCGGCATCAGCAGGACCGCGGCGAGGATGGCCACCACCGCGACGGGCACGTTGAGCAGGAACACCGCGCCCCACCAGAAGTGCGCGATCAGCGCGCCGCCCAGCACCGGGCCGCCGACGAGGCCGACCATGGCCACCGCGCTCCAGGCGGCGATCGCCTTGGGCCGCTCCTCGTCGTCGAAGACGGTGATCAGGATGGACAGGGTGCTGGGCATGACCAGCGCGCCGCCGACGCCCATCAGGACGCGCCCGGCGATCAGCTGGCCCGGGCTGTCGGCGACGGCCGCCACCAGTGAGGCCGCGCCGAACAGTGCCAGGCCGATGATCATCACTTTTCGTCGCCCGAAGCGGTCGGAGAGGCTGCCCGAGGTCAGCAGCAGCCCGGCGAAGACCAGGATGTACGAGTCGATGATCCACTGGATGTCCTGCGCGCCGGCCTTGAGGTCCTCGGCGATCGGCGGGATGGACACCGTGAGCACCATGTTGTCGATCACCAGCACCAGGCTGCTGAGGCAGAGCACGATCAGGATGAGCCAGCGACGCGGGTGACGATCCACCGCGATTCCCCCTTCGATGAGCCGCACGGAAGCCGTACGGAAGTCGTCGTGGGCACACCGTCCACAGCCCTCGGCCGTACGGCGTGCGCCACGCCGAACACTGTACGGACGCCGTACAGTGTTCGCAAGGCCGCACAGTGTGCGCCAGCGGGCCTATGCTGGACCGACCGCACCCGGACCAGGGAGCCAGTGGAAGGAGGGCCTGATGACGGCCCATTCGGAGGACACCCCGGCGAGCAGCCGGACCGGCTCGCAGCCGGGCATCCCGTCGCCGTGGAACCGCCCGCAGCGGCGGCGCGAGCAACCCGCCCTGAGCCGCGACCAGATCGTCGCCGAGGCCCTCGCACTGCTGGACGCCGACGGCATCGAGGCGCTGAGCATGCGCAAGCTGGGCGCCCGCCTCAACGCCGGCGCGACCTCGCTGTACACGCACGTCTCCAACAAGGAGGAACTGCTCGCCCTGGTCGTCGACCAGGTCTTCGGCGAGCTGTCGATGCCCCCGGCCGAGGGCGCCGAGGACCCGAAGGTCTGGCGCGGGGCCCTCATGGACTGCGCCCAGGGCATGCGCGCCCTCATCATGCGCCACCCGTGGATGGTCTCGGTGATCGGTGACGCCGGGATGATCTACTTCGGCCCCAACTGGATGCGGATCTCCGAGGACGGCCTGGCCCTGATGGAGACCGCCGGCTTCGGACTCGCCGAGGCCAACGACGCGATGAGCGCGGTCATGGGCTACACCATCGGGACCGCCTGCGTGGAGGCCTCCTGGCTGAGCGCGCTGCACAAGAGCGGCGAGGACGAGCAGGAGTTCATGGACCGGATGCTGCCCGCCGTCATCGAGGCCACCAAGGACTATCCGCGGCTGCACCGGCTGTACACCACCGAGGTGCCGGCCGAGATCGACGAGGGCCGGGACAGCGGCTTCACCCGCGGCCTCTCGGTGATCCTGGACGGGATCGAGGCGGCCCGGGCGGCCCAGCACGAGGGCTGAGCCCGGACCGCCCCGACGGGCGTCAACTCCCGCTCAGCGCCTGCACCTCCGCGTAACCCGGCACCGGCCCGACCGGCTCACCGGCGGCCACCGCACCTGCCGTGGCCACCGCCGCCGCCAGCCCCGCCCGGTACAGCAGCGAGCCGAGGCTGACCCGGGCCACCCCGAGCCCGGCCAGCTCGGCGAGGCCCGGGCCGGTCGGCGTCAGGAGGATGTTGAGCGGGACGGACACCCGGCCCACCAGCCGGGCGATCGCCGCCGGATCGGCCAGCCCGGGGACGAACACGCCGTCCGCGCCCGCCCGCTGGTAGGCGTCCAGGCGCCGTACGGCCTCCGGCTCCGGGTCGTCGTGGCCGCACCAGTAGATGTCGGTGCGGGCGTTCACGAACAGCTCCGGCACGGCCGCCTTCACCGCGGCGACCTTCGCCGCGTGGAGGGCGGACGGCGCCAGCGTGCCGTCCGCCCGGCCGTCCTCCAGGTTGATGCCGGCCACCCCGGCCTTCGCCAACTCGACGGCGAGTGCGGCGACTTCCTCCGGGTCGTCGCTGAATCCGGACTCCACATCGACGCTGAGCAGGAAGTCGCCCCGGCCGAGCCGACGGGCCAGCCGTACGGTCTCCTCCCGGGTGGCGGCGGCGCCGTCGGGCAGCCCGGCGGCGGCCGCCACGCCCAGGCTGGTGGTGCCGATCG
>NZ_JAFLNG010000725.1 GCF_017427025.1 Streptomyces sp. FH025 | reverse complement strand
GGCCATCCGCCAGGCGCCGGGCGAGGTGCACGGCGTGCCGCAGGCGCTGCTGATGTTCGCGGCCGGCTTCCTCACCATTCACGTGGTCGAGCGCGCGGTCGCCATCCACCGCGGCCACGAGGGCGAGTACGCCGCGCACACCCACGGACACCACCACGGCCACACCCACCACCGAGGGCACCAGGGCATCGGGCTGACCGCCGCCCTGGCCCTGGTCGGGCACAGCGTGATGGACGGCTTCGCGATCGGCGCCGCTTTCCAGGCCGGCACCACGGTCGGCACGGTGGTGGCCATCGCGGTGGTCGCGCACGACTTCGCCGACGGCTTCAACACGTACACGATCACCCGGCTGTACGGGAACAACCGGCGCCGGGCGGTGGCCCTGCTCGCGGCGGACGCGCTGGCCCCCGTCTCGGGCGCCGCGATCACCCTGGCCTTCACCATCCCGGAGCACCTGCTCGGCCTCTACCTCGGCTTCTTCTCCGGCTTCCTGCTCTACCTGGCGACCTCCGACATCCTCCCCGAGGCGCACAGCCCGCACCCCTCGCGCAGCACCCTGCTGTGCACCGTCGCCGGGGTCGGCTTCATGTGGCTGGTCATCGGCCTGGCGAGCTAGCCGTCCAGAAGGCGAACCAGCTACCCCGAGGGGCGAACTAGCCGTCCTGGAGGGCGCCCCAGCGCTCCCGCATCGCCGCCAGCGCCTCGGTGATCGCCGGCCGCCGGGAGGCCTGGGCGCGCCAGAGCGCGAACACACGTCGGCTCGGCTGCGAGGCCACCGGGCGGGACACCACCCCGGGCGGCAGCGGGCCCCGGCCCAGCCGGGGCACCAGGGCCATCCCCAGGCCGGCCGCGACCAGCGCGATCTGGGTCTCGAACTCACCGGCCTGGTAGCGCACGTCCGGTTCCTCGCCGGCCTCGCGCAGGGTGCGCAGCAGCCAGTCGTGGCAGATGTTGCCCGGCGGCACGCTGATCCAGCGCTGCCCGACCAACCGCTCCACCGGCACCGCCGACAGCGCCGCCAGCGCCGCCAGCGCGTCCCCGGCGGGCAGCACCAGGTCCACCGGGTCCGTTCCGAGGTCCAGCCGGATGAGCCCGTCCTGCACCGGCAGCGGCACCGTCGGCCAGTCCTGCACCAGCGCCAGGTCCACCTCGCCCCGGGCCACCAGCTCCGCCGCCGGGTACGGGTCGCTCTCCAGCATGCGGACGTCCAGCTCCGGGCAGCGCCGCCGCAGGTCGGCCAGCACCCCGGGCATCAGCCCGCGCGCACCGCTCGGGAAGGCGGCCACCAGCAGCCGCCCGACCGCCTGGCCGCGCTGCTCCTCCAGCCGCACCTCGGCCTGCTTCACCAGCCCCAGTACGGTCCGCGCGGTGGCGGCCAGCTCGCGCGCCGCGTCGGTCAGCACCACGCCCCGGCCCTGCCGCTCCAGCAGCACCGTCCGGGTCTCCCGCTCCAGCTTGGCGATCTGCTGCGAGACCGCCGAGGGCGTGAACCCGAGCGCGGCCGCCGCCCCGCCGACCGAGCCGTGCACCGCCACCGCGTGCAGCGCCCGAAGGCGTCCCAGATCCATCATGCAGTGATCCTAAAGTGTGTCCTTCAGTATTCATCGCTGGTGCTACACGTTCTCCTGCCGCCATGCTCGACCCATGACCGCAACACCCGCCGCCCCGGGCGGCATGCGTCCCCGTCACATCGCCCTGGCCGTCCTGGTGGCGGCCGTCTGGGGACTCAACTTCGTCCTCATCCACGTCGGCCTGGACAGCTTCCCGCCGCTGCTCTTCTGCGCCCTGCGGTTCGCCGTGGTCGCGGTGCCGGCGGTGTTCCTCGTCGGCCCGCCCAAGGTGGCCTGGCGCTGGGTGCTGGCGGTCGGCCTGGTCCTCGGGGTGGTCAAGTTCGGGCTGCTCTTCCTCGGCATGCACGCCGGGATGCCGGCCGGCCTCTCCTCGCTGGTGCTCCAGGGGCAGGCCGGCTTCACCGCCCTGTTCGCCGCCGTCCTGCTGCGCGAACGCCCCGGCGGGCAGCGGCTGCTGGGTCTGGCGGTCGCCTTCGCGGGCATCGGCCTGAGCGCGCTCGACCAGGGCCTCGGCGGCCCGCTCGGAGCCTTCGCCCTGGTGGTGCTGGCCGCCGTCGCCTGGGGCCTGTCCAACGTGCTGACCCGCAGGGCCGCCCCGCCGGACGCGCTGCGCTGGATGGTCTGGGTCAGCGCCGTCCCGCCGCTGCCGCTGCTGGGCCTGTCCCTGCTGGTGGAGGGGCCGGACGCGGACCTTCGGGCGCTGCGCGGGATCACCCTCGCGGGACTCGGCGTGATCGGCTACGTCGGGCTGGTCTCCACCCTGTTCGGCTTCGTCGCCTGGAGCTACCTGCTGCGTCGCTACGACGCCACCGCCGTCGCGCCCTACTCGCTGCTGGTGCCGGTGTTCGGGATGTCCTCGGCCTGGCTGCTGCTCGGCGAGCGGGTCAGTCCGGCGGCCGCCGCGGCCGCGCTGCTGGTGATCGCCGGGATCGGGATCACCGCGCTGCGCCCGGGGGCGGCTACCGCCGCGGCGGCCCGGCTGCGAGGAAGCGGGCCTCGGCGGCGCGCAGCACTCGCAGCAGCACCTCCTCGTCCTCGGGGCTGACCTCGCCGAAGTACTCCTGCGCCACCTCGTCCCGGACCTGCCCGATCCGCTCCACCGCCGCGCGGCCGGCCTCCGTCAGCAGGAGCCGTACGGCCCGCCGGTCGGCCGGGTCGGGGCTGCGCTCGACCAGTCCGGCCTCCTCCAGCGCGTCGACCACGGTGGTGGCCGAGCGGGGGGCGATGTGCAGCTTGTCGGCGAGGTCGCTGAGCCGCATTGCGTGGTCCGGCGTCTCGCAGCCGGGCACGTGGGCGAGCGTGCGCAGCGCCCGGGCCTGGCCGGGGGTGATGCCGTAGGGCTCCAGCCGCCAGCCGGTCTGGCGGCGGATCCGCTTGATCGCCCTGGTCATCGCGTCCGCCAGTTCGGCGGCGGTGCCGGGGGAGCCGGGGGAGGGGTCCGCCGGATCGTCGGTCGGCGTGGTGGTCATCGGCGGTCTCCTCGGCTGGCGTCCGCCCAAGGGTATCGGCCGGTCCGGGGCGCGCGGCCGACGGTGGACGAGGATCGGGGAAATATGTTGAGCCTAGCTCAGTAACTGGGTTAGCGTAGCCCCGAGTGAGGGGACCCTAAGTTCCCTCCCCGAACCTGGAGGGCCCATGCCCCGCTCCGAGGCGCGCGTCGTCACCGACCGCCCCGCCCGCTACGCCAAGCAGCTCGCCGCCCACATGGGCCGCAAGATCGAGGCCACCTTCTCCGAGGAGACCGGCCGCGGCACCCTGGTCTTCGGCGCCGGCACCGCCACCCTGGAGGCCGGCCCGGACGCGCTGCTGCTCACCGTCGAGGGCGAGCGCGAGAACCTGCCCGGCCTGGAGGACGTGGTCGGCCGTCACCTCGTCCGCTTCGGCGCCCGCGACGAACTCGTTGTCGAGTGGCACCGGGACAACGGCGAGGCAGGAATGGTCCACCGCAACGAGGAGCCTGAGGCGTAGGGCGTACGCCCCCGTCCCGGCGCCCGCGCCCCGGCTGTGCCTCCGGTCGTGTCCCCGGTCGTGTCCCGGCCTGCGTCGCGGCCCATGGATCAGCCCGGACCGGCTGATCCGCCCGGCGGGCCCCCGGGCCTCCGGGCGTCCGGCCGAGGCAGCCACCGGTCCAGCGCCCACAGCGCCAGGGCGGCCAGGCACCAGCTGGCCACCACGTCCAGCAGCCAGTGGAAGT
>NZ_JAFLNG010000724.1 GCF_017427025.1 Streptomyces sp. FH025 | reverse complement strand
GATCCTCCCCTCCCGCGTGATCACGCTCGAACTCGGCGACTGCGCCTACTTCAAGGCCACCACACCCCACAGGCTCCGCTCCCTGGGCACCAGGCGCGCCACGGTCCTCCTGCTGGTCTCCAGCGACACCGACGCCCCGGACGGCGCCGCGTCCCCGCGCTGCCGCCTGCCCTGAGACCCACCGGGCGACAGGCCGTCCGCGCGGGGGCCCAGCGGCCGGGCGCTCTCGTGCACGCCCTGGTCCCGTGTGCGAACCGGCAGGATCGTGCTCGGGTCCGCCATCACGGTTCGTCACTTCCGGTGGACGGCCTGAGGCGTCCCGCCCTTGGGTGCCGGGGCTTCCGTTCTCGCGGTCGCCCGCCGCGCCCGGTCGGGGCGGGGGGCTTCCACCCGCGGCCGTTCCCGGCGGCGGCGGCCGTGTTCGACGATCACGACCGAGGCGAACACCGCCACGGCGCCCGAGACCCGGCCGGCGGTGAGACGGTCGCCGTAGCAGAAGGCGCCGGCGGCGACGGTCACCAGGACCTCGGTGCAGGACAGGATCGCGGCGGTCGGGGCTCCCAGCGCCCGTGTCCCGGCGAACAGGCACAGCACCGGGACGACGGTGGAGCACAGGGCCAGCAGCCCGATCCACGTCCACGCCGGTTCGGACGGCAGCCGCAGCCCACCGGTCGCCGTGCCGAAGACGGCCAGGCTGGCGCAGGCGCCGGTGCACACCAGCGCGGACAGCAGCGGCAGATCGAGGCTTTTCACCAGGTGGCCGGCGGCCGTCAGGTACAGGGCGTAGGTGACGGCCGCCCCCAGCGCCAGCAGCACGCCCGCGGTGTCGGCGCCCGGCCCCGCGCCGCCGGGACCGAGCAGGAACAGCACCCCGAGCGCGGAACAGACCAGTGCGGCCAGCCGGTAGCGGTCGGGAGACTCCCGGCGCAGGGCGAGCGCGAGCAGCGTCACCACGGCGGGGTAGGCGTAGAGCAGGAGCGCGGCCAGCGAGGCGTCGATCCTGGTGACGGCGCCGAAGTAGGCCGCGGACTGGACGGCGTACCCCACGGCGCCCAGGGCCAGGCCCGCCGGGAGCGTCCGTCCCCGGGCCAGGCCCGCCGGAAGCGTCCGTCCGTGCGGGCGGCGCGGGCGGCGGCAGAGCACCACCGCCCAGAAGACGGCGGCGGCCAGCGCGAAGCGGGCGGTGAGCACGGTGGTGACGCCGGCACCGGTGGCGAAGGCCTGCTTGGCGAACACCGGGGCGAGACCGAATCCGCTCGCCGACACGAGGCAGAGAACGGCCCCGCGGGCCGTGACGCGGGACGAGGGTCGGGTAGTCACACCCAGAAACTAAATCCGCCAGATCAATCGAGGTAGCCTTTCTTTCCTGTCCCATCCACAGGAGATTCCTTGATCACGCTGCAGCAGCTGCGCTGCTTCCAGGCCACACTGGAGCACGGCTCGTTCACGGCCGCCGCAGCCGCACTGGGCTACGCACAGCCGTCGATCTCCGAACAGGTGCGCCTGCTGGAGAAGCACCTCGACGCCGAACTGTTCCGCCGGGTGGGGCGGGGCCTGGTCCCCACCGAGGCCGCCAGAGCGCTGCAGCCCCACGCCACCGCCGCGCTGGCCGCGGTCGACGCGGCCGGCCGGGCGGTCGCCTCGGTCCGTCAGGTGCTGACCGGAACCGTGCGCCTCGGCGTGTTCCGCACCGCGCGCCACTACCTCGGCAGTGATCTGGTGGCCGACGTCCTGACCCGGCACCCCGGGCTGCGGGTCGAACTCGTGGGGCCCCACTCGGTCCCGGTGCTGGACCAGCTCCGCCGCGGCGCGCTGGAAGTCGCCGTGGTCGCCCTGCCGTTCGGCGAAGCGGACGTCGCGGTCCACCCGGTGATGCGGGACGAACTGGTCTACGTCAGCGCGGATCCGGCGCGGACGTCCGCCCCCGTCACCTCGGCGCAGCTCGCCGCGGCGCAGCTGGTCCTGCCCGATGTGAGCTGGCGCAAGGAGGACTCCACCCGCCGTCACCTGCTGGCCGGGGTGCAGGCGGCGGGCGGCTCACTGCACCCGAGAATCGAAGTGGAGGAGACGGAGACGGCGTTGGAGATCGCGGCGACCGGCCTGGCCGACACCGTCACCTGGCGCGGCGTGCTGCACGGGCTGGGCGGGCGTGTGCCGCCGGGGCTGCACTGGGCTCCGCTGGCGCCCCCGCTCCACGAGACGTTCGCCGTGGTGCACCCGCCGAACGTCGAACTGTCGCCCGCCGCGGGAGCGGTGGCGGCGCTTGCCACCGCCAGGATGAAACGGCTGGACACCGCCGTCCGCAACGCCCCGCTCATCGGCTCCTCCCGAGGAGAACCGCTTTCCGCACCGTGATGCCCGGGAGGGGCCGGATGCTCCGCGGGGCGCCCTCCCCCGAGGTCCTGCCAGACGTGCTACGGCGTGTTCCGGGTGAGCGCGGAGCGGTCCTTCGCCGGTGCGGACCTCGCGTCAACTCCCTTGCGGTTGCCGACCCGGCGACATCCAGGCACGTGCCGAGCGAGTAGCGCGGCTCCCGCTCACCCGGCGTTCTCCGCGCCGCCTTTGTCGGGTGAGCGCCCGGGCTCTCCCCGCGCCGGGCGCGGGGTGTGTGTGCGGTGCGGCAGGTTCACCACCACCAGAGCCAGTCCCGACAGGGTGACGTTGCGGATCGCCGCGTCCAGGCCGTTCCACGCCTTCGACTGCCACATGGCGAACCACTCGCCGCCGATCCCGATGAACCCGGCACCGAAAAGCAGCAGCATCAGCAGCAGGCCGAGACTGCTAAGCCGGCGCGCCGACTCCGGCCGCAGCCACCAGGCGAACGTGCCCGCCGTCAACACCAGCGCGCTCAGCGCCTCCCAGGCGATGATCGCGACATACGCCGCGTTCCGCAGGCCCGGGGAGGTGACGGAGCGCCACATCAGGTTCCGGTCGTGGAAGGTGGTGTCCATCGCCAGCACATGCTGGACGAACCGCTGGTTGGTGGCGAAGTCCGTGACGTTCCCGAAGACCACGAGCAGCAGGTAGAGCGCGTTCGCCCCGGTCAGCACGGCCGCCGCCACGGGCAGTGAGCCGAACGCGAGCAGGCGGTCGCGGCCGGCGGGGCCCGGGCTTGCGGGGCGGGTGGTCGGCATGCTGAAAAGGCTAGCCCCTGCGGGGAGTTGGTGAGCCGGTGCGGGATTCCGGGAGGGGTCGGTTACCGCACCGGGCTCCAGGGCGCGGGTGATCGGCTTCCAGGCGCCGGAGGGGCGCGGTACTTGCCGGGCGCCGCCGCCTCGGCCCTTGGATAGGCTGCCGGGATGGCCTTCGACTCCCCCCGGCTGCTGCGCGCCGACGCCGCCCGCAACGCGGAGAAGATCGTCCGGGCTGCCCGGGAGGTCTTCACCGAACAGGGCCCCGACGCCCACCTCGACGACGTGGCGCGCCGGGCCGGCGTCGCGGCCGCCACGCTCTTCCGCCGTTTCCCCGACAAGGCCGCGCTCCTGCGGGCCGTGCTGGACGCGCGCTTCGGCGAGCACGTCCGGCCCGTCATCCAGGCGGCCGCCCATGCCCCCGACCCCGCCTCCGCGCTGGCCCGCGTGCTGGAGGCGGCCCTGGAGTCGGTGGCCGGCGACTACAACGTCCTGGCCGCCGCCCGCGCCGCCGGCGTCCTGACCCCGGCAACCGGCGAGGAGTTCTTCGCCGCCCTCGACGCCCTCCTGGCGCGCGGTCAGCACGCGGGCGTGATCCGTGCCGACCTCGTGCCCGACGACCTGCACCGCGTCGTCGTCATGCTGGTCTCGGTGCTGTGGACGATGGAC
>NZ_JAFLNG010000723.1 GCF_017427025.1 Streptomyces sp. FH025 | reverse complement strand
CTTCGCCCCGTACGTGGACACCTCGCTCTACCCTCCCTACGACCTGGTCGCCACCGCCAAGGCCACCGGGGTGAAGAACTTCAACCTCGCCTTCGTGGTCTCCGGCGGCGGCTGCCTGCCCAAGTGGGGCGGCGTCAGCGACCTGTCCGCCGACGCGGTGGCCGCGCAGATCGGCGCGCTGCGGGCGGCCGGCGGCGACGTCCGGGTCTCCTTCGGCGGTGCCAACGGCAGCGAGCTGGCCCTCGCCTGCGGCTCGACCGCCGACCTGGTCGCCGCCTACCAGAAGGTGATCGACGCGTACGGCGTGACCAGGCTCGACTTCGACGTCGAAGGCTCCGCGATCGCCAACACCGCCGCCAACACCCGCCGCGTCCAGGCCATCGCCCAGCTGCAGCAGAACGCCGCCGCCAAGGGCAAGAGCCTCGACGTCTCCTTCACCCTTCCCGCGCTGCCCTCCGGCCTGACCCAGGAGGGCGTCGACCTGGTCGCCGGCGCCAAGGCGGGCGGCGTCTCGATCGGTGCCGTCAACATCATGGCCATGGACTTCGGCGACGGGGTCGCCCCCAACCCGCAGGGCCAGATGGGCAAGTACGCGATCGCCGCGGCCACCGCCACCCAGGCCCAGGTCAAGAGCGTGCTGGGACTGGACGACGCGGGCGCCTGGCGCAAGGTCGCGGTCACCCCGATGATCGGCGTCAACGACGTCGCCAGCGAGGTCTTCACCGTGGCCGACGCCAAGCAGCTCGCCGACTTCGCGGCGACCAAGCACCTCGCCTGGCTGTCCATGTGGTCCGGCACCCGCGACAGGGCCTGCGACGGCGGCGCCAAGGGCAACGCCGACGCCAGCTGCAGCAGCATCGTCCAGCAGCCGCTGGACTTCACCCGGACCCTCGGCGCCTACACCGGCTGAGCCGAGCCCCGGCCCCCCGAACCGCCCCGGTCGTCCGTGCTCAGCCCGCAGCCGAGCACGGGCGGCCGGGGCTCCGCCGTTCGGCCGTCCCGAGGACTCCATCACGCTGGGTGACCGTCCGTGCCCAGGCCGGGCCGGGTCGCATCCGGTATCGTCGCTGGTTGGCCGAGCGGTGGACGGAGTGAACAGTGACAGCGGTGCAAGACGAGCGCAGCCCGGCGCGGATCGCCCCCGACCCCTCGCCCGCCCTCCTGTCGGACCGGCTGCGGTTCGCCCTCGGCGCCCCCGTGCGCGCGCTGCGCGAGGCGCCCCGCCGCCCGCTGCTGACCGTCTCCGCCCTGGCCCTGCTGTCCTTGATCGCGTACGCGGTGGTGCGGCACTTCGTCCACACCTCGATGGTGGACATGATCGTCTACCGGGCCGAGGGGGCCGCCGTCGCCAACGGCACCGACCTGTACGCGCTGCGCGTCACCGAGTGGAACCTGCCCGCGACCTACCCGCCGTTCGCGGCGATGCTGTTCGTCCCGACCACCTGGTTCCCGGTCCCCTTCCTCCGGGTGGCGATCACTCTCGGCAACCTCGGGCTGCTCGCCCTGTTCGCCCACCTGTCCTTCAAACTGGTCGGCTGGCCGCGCCGTGAGCTGCGGCCCATCGGTGTGATCCTGGTGACCGGCCTCGGGGTCTGGCTCGAACCCGTCTTCACCACGCTCCGGTACGGCCAGATCAACCTCGCGCTCGCCTGCCTGATCCTCTGGGACCTCACCCGTTCGGACGCACGCCTCAGCAAGGGCATGGCGATCGGCATCGCGGCCGGCATCAAGCTCACCCCCGGCCTGTTCGCCGTCTACCTGCTGATCACCGGCCGGGTCCGGGCCGCCATCACGGCCGGCCTCACCTTCCTCGGCACCTTCCTGCTCGGCGCGCTCCTGCTGCCCGACGCCACCTGGGGCTTCTGGACCAAGTACCTCTACGACTCCTCCCGGGTCGGCAAGACCGAGATCGTCGACAACCAGTCGCTGCGCGGCGCCTTCGCCCGCCTGCTGCACACCGCCGACCCCGGCACCGTCGCCACCCTCGGGGCCGGACTGGTCGCGCTGGCCGGCCTCGCCGTCGCCGCCTGGGCCGCCCGAAGCGGCCGCTGGCTGCCCCGGGCCGAGGCCTGGGGCGTCTGCTGCGCCGCCGTCACGGCCGTGCTGATCTCGCCGATCAGCTGGACCCACCACTGGGTCTGGTGCGTGCCGCTGCTCGTGCTGCTCGCCGCCGAGGCCTCCGTCGAGCGCGCCCGCCCGGCCGGCGTCCGCCGGCTGCGCTGGCGGGCCGTGTTCTGGGCCACGCTGCTCGCCTTCCTGTCCTTCGCGATGTGGGCGGCCAAGCCGGTCGGGGCGGCCGTCCTCCACCTGTCACCGCTGCGCCAGCTGCCCACCTCGATCTACCCGTGGGTCGGGCTCTGCTTCCTGCTCGCCGCCGCGATCCGGATAAGGGCACGGCGACGGTCCGCCGGCGCGCCGCTGGTCCGGCTGCCCGGGCAGCGCGAGAGCGGCGGCCCGGACACCGCCCGCGGTCGTCAGCAGGCCCCCGCGGCCCGCTGAGCCTGCGGGGGCGCCGCCGCCTCCCTCGTTCCTTCCGCGGTGCCCTCGGCCGCCGCCTGGGCCGTCCCCTCGGTGGAGTTCCGATCGGTGGAGTTCCAAGAGGCGGACCCCTAGGCGAGCAGCTCGGCGAGCGAGCCGTCCATGTCCAGCGCGGCCAGCTCGCTGCCCGGCGGGACCAGCCGGTGCGCCCGCTCCAGCCAGGCCGCGACGACCGGCAGCGGCGCCTCCAGCAGCGCGTCCCCGGCGGGCGAGCTCAGCGCCAGGCACAGCACGCTGCGCCGGCCCGAACGGGTCGGCCAGATCCGCACGTCGCCCTGGCCGCACGGCCGGAAGGTGCCCTCGACCAGCAGCTCGCGGGCGAACACCCAGGTCACCGGGGAACCGGTGTCCAGGTGGAAGGTGATGTACACCGCGTACGGGTCGTGGCTGCCGTAGGTCAGCCGGGCCGGGACGGGGACGCTCTGCTCCGGGGAGAGCACCAGGTTGAGCTCCAGCTCGTGCTCCACGACGCTGACGGGGCGGTCCATGATCGTCTTCCTCTCTGCCTGCGGTCCGTGCCCGGTTCCGGGCCCTGTGACCTTTGAGAGGGCGGTCCGCACCGGCTCTTACACAGGTTTCCGGGATTTCTTCGGGAAATTCGGTGAGGGGCGGTGAACGCCCGGGGCCGCCTCGCGCGGGCGCCCACCGCACCCCGGGTCCCCTACCCCGGGCGACCCTCCGCTGTCCGGTGAATGGCCAACTTCCCCTCGGCACTCCGACGAGGCACTACCCTTTGTGACTACCCGGAGACTTTCCGCCGACCGGTGGTGTCCCCGCGCGTGCCGAGCGCCGGGCGTGCGCGTCCGGTGGCCCGTTCCACCGCGTCGCGACCCCCGCTCATCGGCGCCGAACGGCCTTCATCGGCCCCCACCCGCCTCAGAGCGGCCTTCGTCAGCCCCCCATCGGCCCTCGTCAGGACCTGGCAGGAGAGAAGACCCCATGACGGACCGCCCCTTCGCCGCCGACGGCGACCCGGCCGTCGCACCCGAGCCGGGCTACTACCCCGACCCCTCCATCCCCGGGTTCGTCCGGTACTGGGGCGGCTCGGCCTGGGTGCCGGGCACCACTCGGCCCGCGCCCGCCGAGGGCGAGGTGCTGGAGCCGCCCCGGTTCGTCGGCCGGCGTCCGGCCCCGGACGCGGCCGTGTCCGCGGCGCCGGTGGTGCCGCCGCCGGTGGCGCCCGAGCCGCCCGAGCACCCGCGTGACACCTCCGGGGACACCGGGCCGGTCTACCTCGACCAGACCACGGGCGGGGCGTCCTTCGTGGTCGGGCCGCGG
>NZ_JAFLNG010000722.1 GCF_017427025.1 Streptomyces sp. FH025 | reverse complement strand
CGCACGCCCCCGGGTCGGCTGCGGCTGGCCGGGGTGGCGCTCGCGGTGCTCACGGTGGCCTTCGGCGGGCTCACCGCCTGGCAGTTGGAGGCCCGGGCCGCGGCCGCCGACCGGGTGGTCTCGTACAGCCAGCCGCTGAGCCAGAACGCGGCCGACATCCACCGCCGACTGGCCGACGCCGCCACCACCGCGACCACGGGCTTCCTGCTCGCCGGGGACGAGCCCAAGGAGGTCCGGGCCCAGTACGAGCAGGACCTCGCGACGGCCGCCGAGCTGATCTCGCAGGCCGCCGCGCGGACCACCGCGACCTCCCCCGCCCAGCAGAAGCTCACCGAGCTCAACCAGCAACTCCCGGTCTACTCCGGCCTGGTGGAGACGGCGCGGGCCAACGACCGGCTGGGCATCCCGCTCGGCGGCGCCTACCTGCGGTACGCCTCCGAGAAGATGCAGACCGACCTGCTGCCGGCCGCCCTCGAACTGACCCGGATCGAGAACGAGGCGCTCACCAAGGACTACGCCGACGCCGAGTCCTTCCCCTGGGCCGCGTACGGCCTGGCGGCGGTCACCCTCGCGGCGCTGGTCTGGGTGCAGGTGACGCTGTACCGCCGCACCAACCGGGTGTTCAACATCGGTCTGCTCGGCGCCACCGCCGCCGTGCTCGTCGGCGGGCTCTGGCTCGGTGCCGCCGGCCTGACCACCGGCGACGCGCTCCGCCGCAGCGACCGCGAGGGCGCGGCCCCGCTGCGGGCCCTCGACACCGCCCGGGTGGACGTGCTCCAGGCCCGGCTGGCCGAGAACCTGCACTACGTGGCGCGCGGCTCCACCGGCAAGTACCTGAAGCAGTGGGACGCCGCCACCGCGAGCCTGGTCGGGCAGGGTGACCAGAAGGTTCCGATGGAGCAGCGGACGGGCTCGCTGCCACAGGCCCTCGGCCGCGCCCCCGGGGTCGCCGAGTCGGCGCTCCGGGAGGCCGCCAAGCAGTACGACGTCTGGCACGGGCTGCACGACGCCGCACGGGACCTGGAGCTCAAGAAGTCCGACTACCAGGCCGCCCTGAACGCGACCGTGACGGCCGGCGGCGACCAGCAGACCTCCGACGCCGCCTTCAAGGCCACCGACAAGGCACTCGAACAGGCCGCCGGGATCGAGCAGCAGCGCTTCGAGGACACCGCCGGCGGCACCCACGACGACCTCCGGAACGCCGCCGTCGCGGCCGCCCTGCTCGGTGTGGTGGCCGCGGCCGCCGCACTGCTCGGCCTGGGCCGGCGACTGGCCGAGTACCGGTGAGGGGGAACCGACAGATGCGCAGCAGAACCGTACGCACCAGGCCCGTCGCGGCACTGGCGCTGCTGACGGCGGCGGCCGCCGTGCTCGGCGCCGGAGCGCCCTCCGGCGCCGCACCGGGCGCCCCGGTCGCCGCCGAAGCCGTCCAGCGGACGCAGCAAGCACAGCAGGCGCTCCAGGAGCAGAAGGACGGCTGCAAGCCCGTCCCCGTACCGCCGAGCACCGCGGACGGCCCGTCCGTGAAGGCCATCAAGGGCAAGGGCGTCCTGGTCATCGGCGTGGACCAGAACAGCTACCACTGGGGCGCCCGCAACCCGAACACCGGCAACCTCGAAGGCTTCGACATCGACCTGGCCAAGCGGATCGGCCGGGACATCATGGGCGACGAGAAGAAGGTGGTGCTCAAGCCGGTGGCGACCGCCGACCGGATCCCGGCGCTCACCTCGACCGACGGCAGCGGGGTCGACCTGATCGTCCGCACCATGACGATCAACTGCGACAACCTGGACAAGGTCGCCTTCTCCCAGCCGTACTTCAACATCAAGCAGCGGGTCCTGGTGCCGCACTCGTCCAAGGCCACCACCGTCGACGACGCGATCACCAACAAAACGGTCTGCGCCGCGAGCGGCTCGGTGGCCTCGAAGGTGCTGGACGCCAAGCGGACCGTCAAGAAGATCGTCCAGGTGGACAATCAGCTGGACTGCCTGGTGCGCATGCAGCTCGGCCAGGTCGACGCCACCATGACCGACGACGAGCTGGCGGCCGGTCAGAGCGCCCAGGACCAGACGGTGCGGCTGGTGGACGGCTTCGAGCAGCCGGAGACCATCGGCGTCGCGATGCGGCAGGACCGCACCGACCTCACCGCCCGGGTCAACCAGGTGATCTCCGACTTCTACCGGGACCGGGGCTGGGAGAACTCCTTCGAGAAGTGGGTCCAGCCCTACCTGCCGGACGGCTCCAAGGACCCGGCCCCGTACTGGCCCGCCGGCTGACCGGCAGGCGGCCCCGGGCGGCGGAGCGGGTGGCGGGGCGGCGGGCCGTTGACACCGTCTTGACGCCCCGCGCCCGCCCCGCCCGAACGGCCACCGGCTATGGTTCGGGACGATCACCACGGGGAGACCGGTGGTGAACACGGGGGCTGTCGTGGGATCGCGCGTCACGCACGTCGGGATCGCACGCGAGGAAGGAAGGACACCGCGGTGGCGGCATCGGCTGGCCCGGTACTGAGCCGGGAGGAGGTGGACCGCGCCCTCGCGCGCCTCGGCGCCGAACGGGACGCGGTCGAGTCGGCGCTGCTCGCGCTCCAGGACCACCCGGGCCTGCGGCTGCTGGACGGTGCCGAGCTGTCCGGGCGCACCCTGGAGCGGTGGTCCGTCGCGGGAAAGGGCCTGCCGCTGCTGTGGGCCCTGTTCGACCGCTACTCCGAGGCGCTCGCCTCCGCCCGCGCCGTACGGGCCCGCAAGGCCAAGCCCGGCTCGCCCGAACTCGCCGAGCTCACCGAGCTGTTGACCGGCGACGCGGTGACCGTCCCGGGCGGCGCGCTGCCGGACGGCCCGCAGCTGCTCGGCGCGCCCGCCAAACTGGTCGAGCGGATCAGCCTGGACGCGCTGATGGCCCGGATGAACTCCTGGTACGCCACCGTGCTGGAGGTGGTCAGCGCCGCCGACGCGGTCTGGTCGGCACTGCCCGCCCGGATCGACCTGCTGCTGGCCGAACTCCACCGGGTGCAGACCCTGGCCGTCTCGCTCGGCGTGCGGGCCGGCGCCCACCCGCTGGGCGACGACCTGACCGGGCTGGCCGCCGACCTCACCGGGCTGCGCACCGAGGTGCGCGAGGACCCGCTGGCCCTGTGGCGCCCGGCCCGGGTGCCCGCCCAGCGCGGCACCGTGCCCGAGGGCTCGGCCTTCGCCGGCCCCGCCGGGGTGGTGGACACCGAGCGCTTCGACCGGGCCGGCCGGGCGCTGGACGGCGTCCGGCTGGAACTGGAGAACCTGCTGCGGCTGCGCGACGACGCCGAGGAGCGCCTCCAGGGCGTCGGCGACCTGCTCCAGCGGGCCGACGCCACCCTGGCCGAGGCCCGCCGGGCGCGCGGCGAGGTGCTGGCGAAGATAGCGGCCAGCGACGTCCCCGCGGTGCCCGGTCCGGCCTCGGCGCTGCGCGAACGGATCGTCACCGCGCTGGAGCTGCGCCAGGGCGGGCAGTGGGGCCGGCTGGCGCCGCTGCTGGACGCCCTGGAGGACGCCGCCGCCAAGGAGCTGACCCGGGCCCGGCAGTCGCTCACCGAGGTGACCCAGCCGCTGGCCGTCCGGGCCGAACTGCGCGGCCGGCTGGACGCCTACAAGGCGATGGCGGCCCGGCTGCGGGTCTCCGAGGACCCGGAAGTGATCGAACGGTACGAGAAGGCGCGCTGGCTGCTGTGGAGCGCGCCCTGCGACCTGCGGGCGGCGGCCGCCGCGGTGGCCCGCTTCCAGCAGTCGCTGCGCCCGGCCCAGGCGGAAGCCGACGGCGGGCAGGCTCAGGAGGCGGCCGGCCAGACGCCGGTCGA
>NZ_JAFLNG010000721.1 GCF_017427025.1 Streptomyces sp. FH025 | reverse complement strand
AGAGCCCGAGACCGCCGTCACCCGGCAAATCGCCGACCGCTGATCGCCGACCGCTACTTCTTCGCCCCCGCCAGGTCGTCGAACATCGCCGACAGGAACTCGCTGCACCAGCCCAGCAGTTCCCGCCCGACCAGCGGCTTGCCGCCGATCCGGCCGGTGCTCGGCCGCGGCACCAGCAGCTGCTGGGCCGCCGCCTTGACCTGGCTGCGCGGGTAGAGCCGGTTCAGCCGCAGCTGCTGGGACTCGCGCAGCTCCACCGGGCCGAAGCGGACGTTGGAGCCCTGCAGGGTGATGTCCGAGATCCCGCACCGCCGGGCGTACAGCCGCAGCGCGGCGACCAGCAGCAGGTTCTCCACCGGCTCGGGCAGCTTGCCGTAGCGGTCCACGAGTTCGTCCCGGACCTGCTGGATGTCCGCCTCCGAGTTGACCGCCGCGATCGAGCGGTACGCCTGGAGCCGCAGCCGCTCGCCGGGCGCGTAGTCGTGCGGGACGTGCGCGTCCACCGGCAGCTCGATCTTCACCTCCAGCGGCTCCTCCTCCGGCTCCCCGCCGCCGGTCAGCGACTCGCGGAACTCGGCCACCGCCTCGCCGACCATCCGCATGTAGAGGTCGAAGCCGACCCCGGCGATGTGCCCGGACTGCTCGCCGCCGAGCAGGTTGCCCGCGCCGCGGATCTCCAGGTCCTTCATCGCGACGTACATGCCGGCGCCCATCTCGGTGTGCTGGGCGATGGTGGCCAGCCGCTCGTGCGCGGTCTCGGTGAGCGGCCTCTCCGGCGGGTACAGCATGTACGCGTAGCCGCGCTCGCGGCCGCGCCCGACCCGGCCGCGCAGCTGGTGCAGCTGGGAGAGGCCGAAGGTGTCGCCGCGCTCGACGATCAGGGTGTTGGCGTTGGAGATGTCGATGCCGGACTCCACGATCGTGGTCGACACCAGGACGTCGAACTCCTTCTCCCAGAAGTCGACGACGACCTTCTCCAGCTGGGTCTCCCCCATCTGCCCGTGCGCGGTGGCGATCCGGGCCTCGGGCACCAGGTCCTTGAGCCGGGCGGCCGCCTTGTCGATCGACTCCACCCGGTTGTGGATGTAGAACACCTGGCCCTCGCGCAGGAGTTCGCGCCGGATCGCGGCCGAGATCTGCTTCTCGTCGTACGGTCCGACGAAGGTCAGCACCGGGTGCCGCTCCTCCGGCGGGGTGGTGATGGTGGACATCTCGCGGATGCCGGTGACCGCCATCTCCAGGGTGCGCGGGATCGGGGTCGCGGACATGGTGAGCACGTCCACGTTGGCCCGCAGCTTCTTCAGCTGCTCCTTGTGCTCGACGCCGAAGCGCTGCTCCTCGTCCACGATGACCAGACCGAGGTCCTTGAACCTGGTCTCGGAGGAGAACAGCCGGTGGGTGCCGATGACCACGTCCACCGAGCCCTCGAACAGCCCCTCCAGGACGGCCTTGGCCTCGCTGTCGGTCTGGAAGCGGGACAGCGCCTTCACCGTGACCGGGAAGTTGGCGTACCGCTCGGCGAAGGTCGAGAAGTGCTGCTGCACCAGCAGCGTGGTCGGCACCAGCACCGCCACCTGCTTGCCGTCCTGCACCGCCTTGAAGGCGGCCCGCACGGCGATCTCCGTCTTGCCGTAGCCGACGTCGCCGCAGATCAGCCGGTCCATCGGGACGGACTTCTCCATGTCCGACTTGACCTCGGCGATGGTGGTCAGCTGGTCCGGCGTCTCCGCGTACGGGAAGGCGTCCTCGAGCTCGCGCTGCCACGGGGTGTCCGTCCCGAAGGCGTGGCCGGGCGCGGCCATCCGCGCCGAGTACAGCTTGATCAGGTCGGCGGCGATCTCCTTGACCGCCTTCTTGGCCCGCTGCTTGGTCTTCGCCCAGTCCGCGCCGCCCAGCCGGTGCAGCGTCGGGGCCTCGCCGCCGACGTACTTGGTGACCTGGTCGAGCTGGTCGGTCGGCACGAACAGCCGGTCGCCGGGGTGGCCGCGCTTGGCGGGGGCGTACTCCAGCACCAGGTACTCGCGGGTGGCGCCCTGGACGGTGCGCTGCACCATCTCGACGTACCGGCCGACGCCGTGCGCCTCGTGCACGACGTAGTCGCCGGTCACCAGGGCGAGCGGGTCGATCGCGTTGCGGCGCCGCGACGGCATCCGGCGCATGTCCTTGGTGGAGGACTTCTGGCCGGACAGGTCGGTCTCGGTGACGACGGTGAGCTTCAGGCCCTCGTCCACGAAGCCGTGCTCGATCGAGCCGCAGGAGACGTAGACGACGTCGCGGGTGGGCGCCTCGGCGAGGTCGGCGACCAGCCGGGCCGGGATGCCCTCGTTGCCCAGCACCTCGGCCAGGCGGGAGGCGGGCCCGTGCCCCTCGGTGACCATGACGACCCGCCAGTCGGCGGCCAGCCGCTCCTTGGCGTCGGCGATGGCGCGGGCGGTGTCGCCGCGGTACGCCTCGACGGCGCGCATGCCGAGGGTCAGCGTGTTGGCCTCGAACCCGGGGCTTCCGTCGACCGCGGACTCACTGGTCGCGAAGGGGCTGACGGACCACCAGGGCAGCCCGATCTCGGCCGCGTGCTCCCGCACGTCGGCGAGCGACCACAGCGAGGCGGCGGAGACGTCGATGGTCTCCAGGTCGATCGGCCGGTCCCCGCCCGCCGCGGCCGCGACCCAGGAGGCGTGCAGGAACTCCTGGCTGGTGGCCACCAGGTCGGCGGCCCGGGTGCGGACCCGCTCGGGGTCGCACACCACCGCGACCGAGCCGAGCGGCAGCACGTCGAGCAGCAGCTCCATGTCGTCCACCAGCACCGGCGCCAGCGACTCCATGCCCTCGACCGCGATGCCCTCGGCGATCTTGTCCAGGATCTCGGCCAACCCGGGGTGCTCGGCGGACAGTTCGGCGGCCCGGGCGCGCACCTCGTCGGTCAGCAGCAGCTCACGGCAGGGCGGCGCCCACAGGCCGTGCTCGGCGATCTCCAGCGAGCGCTGGTCGGCGACCTTGAAGTAGCGGATCTCCTCGACGTCGTCGCCCCAGAACTCCACCCGCAGGGGGTGCTCCTCGGTCGGCGGGAAGACGTCCAGGATGCCGCCGCGGACGGCGAACTCGCCGCGCTTCTCCACCAGTTCGACCCGCGCGTAGGCGGCGGCGGAGAGCCGGCGGGCCACCTCCTCCAGGTCGTGCGACTCACCGCGCTGGACGGCCACCGGCTCCAGCTCGGCCAGCCCCTTGACCTGCGGCTGGAGCACCGAACGGACCGGGGCGACGATCACCTGCACCGGCCCGGCCGCCGGGTCTCCCCCAGCCTCCGGCTGGGAGGTACCCCCAAGCCGCGGGTGCACGATCCGGCGCAGCACGGCCAGTCGGCGGCCGACGGTGTCCGAGCGGGGTGACAGCCGCTCGTGCGGCAGGGTCTCCCAGGCCGGGAACTCGGCGACGGCGTCGGCGGGCAGCAGCGAGCGCAGCGAGGCGGCGAGGTCCTCGGCCTCCCGGCCGGTCGCGGTGACGGCGAGCACCGGACGGCCCCGGTCCCCCGCGGCCTGCCCGGCCAGCGCACGGGCCAGTGCGGCGATGGCGAACGGCCGGGCGGCGGGCGGTCCGACCAGGTCCAGGTGGCGGCGGCCGCCGGCCGCGGCTCCGGTGGCGGTGGCCGCCTCGATCGCCTCGGCGAGCGCCGCGTCCCGCGCGACGACATCGAGCAGTCCGGTCAGACTCATCTGGGGTCTCTTCTTCGTCCCGTGGCTGGTGCTGCCCCCGGGCGGCGAAGGCCCGCCGGGGCAACGCGAACGGCCCGGCACGCCGAGCGGCCGGGGGTCTCCAGCCTACGCCGCGGCACGGA
>NZ_JAFLNG010000720.1 GCF_017427025.1 Streptomyces sp. FH025 | reverse complement strand
GGCCGGGCCGACCCTCTACGGCCGGCCGCCGGTCCGGGCACCCTGCGAGCCTGGCCGCCGCAGCGTCGAGGCGGCCGGGCAGTGGCTCGCGGGAGCCGGAGTTCTTCATCGAGCCGTTCATCACTCGAACACACGCCTGATGCGGTGCGGGCATCTGGCGCGTGCAAAAGATATTGCTTGGAGGATCGGCGCGAGTCAATCCCTCGAGTGTGTTCACTTCATAAAGGCAGCCGGATTCTTCGGCTGTGCCAATGGTTGTACCGACATCTGCGGCGACATCTGTGGCGATGGCGGCGCCGGTGGCTGTGGCGATGTCGACACCGGCGGCGGTGTTGTCGGCGGCGCTGCCGACGGTGTTGTTCGCGGTGTGATCGCTTTGTCGATCTGGCGGCTGTCCCCTATATGGGAGACCCCGGGGGAGAGGTCCGGTCCCCCGGCGGGACACCTCCCGTGCGCCCGGCGCGCGCGGTGCGCACCGCTGTCGGACCCGAGATTCCCGTTCCTGCTGACGGACGGCCGGTCGTGCACCATCATTGATGCCTAGCCGTGATCGCCCGAGCGGCCCCTGGTGCATCGTCAGTTGACGTCGCACGGTACGGTGGCACAACACCATGGGCGGTTGCGCGAAGGCCGTCCGTCACGGATAGTCTTCGCCTCACGGCCCTGGCGCCTCGTAGGGGTGGGAAAACTGATGGAACACATGCAAGTGCGGACTCGGCCCCGCGTGCCGGCGATCCAGTGCGGTGTCGGCACGACCGGCCGCCGGATCGAGCGACACCTGGCCGTGCTCGGCGCGCCCGCACTCCCGGCGGTGGACACCGCCGAGGCGCTCGGGCTGATAAGGGAGCTGACGCCTCGCGGCGCCGACGCCCCGGTGACGTCCTCCCGTCGTCGCCACACCCGGGTCTCGCTGCTGGCGCCCCTGCGCCGGCTGCGGCGCAGCCTGTTCGGCGGTCGCGGCTAGGGCCTCCCGCTGCGTCGGCTGCGGCGCAGCCGGTCAGGCGGTCGCGGCCTCGGGCCTCCCGACCCGGTGGACCACCCGGTCCGCCGGGTCTTCGGTGTGTTCGGGCACCGGGCTGCCGCTTTGGTCTGAACCTTTCACTCTATGCGAGTTCGCCGCCCCGGCGAGGGCAGTCGGCGAGGGAGTACGCCCGGCCCGCTGACCTGGGTCAGGATGGCGCCATGGCGGACAACAACCACTCCACGTCAACCGGGTCAACCGGCTCCTTCCATACCACCACCCTGGAGATCACCACCGGCAATCGTGAGGTCGCGCTCGACATCACGGACCGCTGCGCCGCGTTCCTGGACGAGCGGGCCACCGGGCGCGACGGCCTGCTCAACGTCTTCGTCCCGCACGCCACCGCCGGGATCGCCGTCCTGGAGACCGGCTCGGGCAGCGACGAGGACTTCCTCGCCACCCTGCGCGAGCTGCTCCCGGCGGACGACCGCTGGCGCCACCGGCACGGCAGCCCCGGCCACGGACGGGACCACGTGGTGCCCGGCCTGGTCGCCCCCCACGCGACCCTGCCGGTGCTCGGCGGCCAGCTGGCCCTCGGTGTCTGGCAGTCCGTGGTGCTGATCGACACCAATGGGGACAACCCGCGCCGCACCGTCCGGCTGTCCTTCCTCGGCTGACGGCCCCGCTCAGGCGCCTCGGCCCGCGTGGTCGGCGACCGCGGTGAGGTAGCGCTCGATCGCCAGGTGCTGGCAGAGCAGCGCGACCGGACGGCCCAGCCGGGCGTACCAGGCGGACAGCCGGGAGAAGGCGGCGACCTCGAACCACACCTCGCCGTCGGCGTCCATCGACACCAGGAACGACTCCTCGCCGCATTCCGGGTGCCCCGGCAGCGTTCCGTACGCGAAGCCGATCCGGTCCGGCTCCTCCACCGTCCACACCACCCGGCAGGGGATCACCAGCCGTGGCCACCGGCTGCCCGGCAGGTTCAGCCGCAGCAGCACGGTGGCCCCCTCCCGGGCCGACTCGCCCGGGAACACCGCGAAGCCGGTGCCCAGCTGGCTGCCCCAGGCCAGCACGTACCGGCCGGCCCGCTCCAGCACCTCCGCCCCTCGGCCCAGGTGCACCCGCCGCCGCAGGTGCGCGTACCCGTCCGGCAGCCGCCCGTGTCGGGTGGCCCCCACCTCGGCGTACGTGGGGGTGGTGGCCCGGGCGGCCCGCAGCCGCTGCTGAAGATCGGTGACCATGTCGGTCACGGTAGCCGCGCGGCCGGGGCCCCCGTCGGCGGTGTGAGTGACGACGCGGCGGTCTGCGAGCTGGCCCCCGACGGCTCGGCGGAGACGGCGCTGCGGCGGGACCCGGAGGCGGCCGGGCCCCGGGCGGACTGCGTGCTGTGCGGGGAGCCGACCGAACTGCCCGCCGACCAGCCGGGCAACACGCTGTGCCCGGTGTGCGCCTGGCAGCAGGCGCAGCGGGTGGCCTGTTCGGGCTGAGCGCGGGTGCCTCGGCGGGGGTTCCTCAGCGAGGGCTGTGTTCAGCGCGGGTTGTTCCAGGAGTCCTCCCTAGGCGTCCTCCCTGCCGGCCAGTGCGAGGGTCGAGCCGTGGCGGCCCTTGCGGACCAGCAGCTGGGCTGGGATGCGGCTGCGCAGGTCGGCGACGTGGCTGACGATGCCGACCGCGCGGTCCCGCTCGCGCAGGCCGTCGAGGACGTCCATCACTTCCTCCAGGGACTGCTCGTCCAGGGTGCCGAAGCCCTCGTCGATGAACAGGGTGTCCAGCGGCATGCCGCCCGCCTCGTCGGTGACCACGTCGGCCAGACCGAGGGCGAGGGAGAGGGAGGCGAAGAAGCTCTCACCACCGGAGAGCGTCGCGGTGTCCCGCTCGGTGCCCGTCCAGGCGTCGACCACCCGCAGGGCCAGGCCGGAGCGCTTGTTGCCGGTGCCCCGGTCGTCGCTGTGGACCAGGGTGTAGCGGCCGCCGGACATCCGTACCAGCCGGTCGCTGGCCGCCGCCGCGACCTGCTCCAGCCGGGCGGCCAGCACGTACGACTCCAGGCGCATCCGCAGCCGGTTCTCGGTGGAGGTGCCCGCCGCCAGCGCGGCGAGCCGGCTGATCCGCCCGTACCGCTCCAAGGCCGGAGCCAGCTCGCCGGCCAGGTCGGTCAGTGCCCGCCCGATCGAGGCCAGCGCCGCGCAGCGCTCGTCGGCCGCCGCCCGGGCGGCGTGCGCCCGGCCGAGCCGGTCGGTGGCGGCGCCGAGCGCGGCCGCGGAGGCGGGCAGGTCGACCGGCGGACGGGCCGCGGCCTCGGCCAGCTCGGGCAGCGCCAGCTCGTGCCGGACAGCGGCCGACTCCGCGCGGTGCCGCTCCAACCGGGCCTCCAGCCGCTCGCGCTCCTCGCGCGGCAGCAGCACCGCGAGCGCGGCCCCGGCATCCGGGAAGCCGGCCCCGGCGGCGGCCTTGCCCAGCTCCTCCTCGGCCTCGTCCAACCGGGCCGCCGCCTCCGCGCGGGCTCGGGCGGCGGCGGCCGTGGCCGCGACCTCCTCGGTGAGCCGGATGAGGGCCCCTGCCCGGTCGGCGACCGAGGCCGCCTCGCCCCGGGCGGCCGCCACCCGGGCGGTCAGCTCCCGCTGCTCGGCGTCGAGGGCCTGAAGCCGGTCGGTAAGGACGGCGGCGCGCTCCTTGGCCTCGTGCAACTCGTTCAGCCGACGGGTGCGGTCCTGCGACAGCCGGTCGATCTCCTGCTCGACCCGGCCGAGCGCCTCCGCCCGCTGCAGTGCCTCGCGGTGCTCGGCCTCCAGCTCGACCAGGGAGCGCGCGAGCGCGTCCGCGGTGTCCGGCCCGGCCGCGCCGGCGGCGGCCGCCTCGCGCACCCGCA